>JAGQIY010000936.1 GCA_020430865.1 Myxococcales bacterium | reverse complement strand
GATCGCCACCCGCGACGCCGCCGGCGACCGCCTCGAGCGCCTGCGCACCCTGCTGGTCGATCCCGAGAACGCCGGCACCTGCCGAACCGTGCTCAAGCTGCTGACCGACGACGACTGCGTGGTGACGCTGGAGCTGCCCGGCGTCGAGGTGCGCCCCAGCGACGAGCTGAACCACGCGATCGGGCGCTTGTTCGACGGGCGGTGCGCGATCCACACGCGGTAGGGGGGCGGGGCGGCTGTGCTATCGTGCCGGAGCGCGCACTGGACGCGCCCGGAGGACCGCATGGGTCGAGCCGCCGAGACGCCCCGAATGACCTACGCTGACTACCTGGCCTTCGAAGAGGCGTCGGAGCTCCGACACGAGTTCGTGCACGGTGAGGTGTACGCGATGACCGGAGGCACCAGTCGCCACGCGGCCATCGCCCTCAACATCGGCGCCGCCCTCAAGCACGCGCTGCGCGGCAAGCCCTGCCGCCCCACGAGTGGTGACCAGCGCATCCGGGTCCCCGCCACCGGCGCCGCCTTCTACGCCGACGTCATCGTCGTCTGCGACCACTACGAGCACGCCGACGACGACCCCAACGGCCTGACCAACCCGACCCTCATCGTCGAGGTGCTGTCGCCGAGCACCGAAGCCCACGATCGAGGCACCAAGTTCGAGCACTACCGCCGCCTGCCGAGCCTGCAGCACTACCTGTTGGTGTCCGCCGACGAACCGCTGGTCGAGCACCGCCGCCGCAACGCCCGGGGCTGGCAGCTGAGCCACCACACCGAGGGGCGCGTCGAGTTGGACGCGCTGGGCGTGGGGTTGGAACTGGAGGATGTCTACGACGACCTCGCGATCGTGGGTGGGGGGTCGTGACGAGGGGACCGCGGAGGTCCGCCCGTGCCTCCGGTGAGCGGTTTCTCGAGCGCGGATCTAGGAAATGAGCAGGGCGATGAAGAAGCGGCTCGACGAGGCGCTCGCCACACTCAGATCGGCGGGACCGATCGACTTCGTCATCGCGTCGGCAACCTCGGAATCGCTGGATGTCGTTGGTTACATCGACGATGCCAGGCGCCCCTGTTGCACCCTTCGCTTTTCCGAGCCCTGCTATGTCCAGTTGCCTTGGAGCTTCTCGTTCCGCGTACTCGAGGTGCGCAGCGTGGCAGACTTCGCCACTCGAGCCCCCTGTCTACCGCGCTGGGAGCTACCGAGCGTTGAACCAGCCCCGACCGAGTTGCCCTCGTTCCCGTACAAGGAAATGGCGGATGCTGTCGCCCACGGCATGGTGCTCTTTGCCTTCGAGTCTTCCGATTCGGTTCCCAGTGAGCCGCCATGCTTTGTCGTTGCCCGCAGCGTCTCGGTGGATACTCGTCCGGGGTTGCTCGGCGAGGGCCGGCTCGGCCGGAATCATGTCAAACCAGCACGCTGACGAGCTTAGGTGTGTGCTTCGCTGGCGGTCAGGCTTGGTCCGCCACTTCTACGCTGCGGTCTGCTCCCGCGTGAGATCCTCGGGGGGCATCTCGAAGCGTCGCGGCTCGTCGCCAGCATCGTCATCGGGCAGGAGCTCAATCCGGACGATCTGCCGGCCGCCCACGCCGATGTGGCCACGATCCTCGATGACGCGTGCATGAAACGTGGAGCGACCAATGGTGAAGGCCACCCGGTCACCTTCGCGGAGTTCGTTCGGCGTCATCGGCAGACCTCCCGGTGACAGGGTACGACCAGGGCGCAGCTTCGACAAACGCGGCCACGTATGCTTCATGGGGTCGTGCCAAACTAACTAACTAACGTGATGCGGTGTGTACTATGTTGGTGGGCGGGCATGGGTCACCGAGTCAGCGTCGCGGTG
>JAGQIY010000935.1 GCA_020430865.1 Myxococcales bacterium | reverse complement strand
TCCAACTTCCTGCGCATGATGTTCGCGGTACCCGCCGAGGACTACGAGGTCCCGAAGGTCTACGAGGACGCGATGAACATGCTGCTGATCCTCCACGCGGACCACGAGCAGAACTGCAGCACCTCGACCATGCGCATGGTGGGCAGCAGTGAAGCCAACCTCTTCGCCTCGATTTCCGCAGCGATTTGCGGCCTCTGGGGGCCGCGCCACGGCGGTGCGAACCAGGCCGTGATCGAGATGCTGGAGAACATCCAGGCCGCCGGCGGTGACTACGACACCTTCCTCGACAAGGTGAAGAAGGGCGAGGACGGCGTGCGCCTCATGGGCTTCGGGCACCGCGTCTACAAGAACTTCGATCCCCGCGCGAAGCTGCTCAAGGAGCAGGCGGACGCCATCTTCGAGCGCATGGGCATCCACGACCCGCTGCTCGATTTGGCGAAGAAGATCGAGGAGCGGGCGCTCAGCGACGAGTATTTCATCAAGCGCAAGCTGTACCCGAACGTCGACTTCTACAGCGGCATCATCTACCGCGCCATGGGCATCCCCACGGAAATGTTCACCGTGATGTTCGTGCTGGGGCGCCTGCCCGGGTGGATCGCCCACTGGATGGAGCAACGCAACGATCCCGATGGATACCGCATCCACCGCCCGCGTCAGATCTACATGGGCGAGACGGAGCGCGAGTTCGAGGACTGGGGTACGAAAGCACTCTGAGCGGCCTGCCGGTCGGCATGGCTACATCGAAAGCCCGCTCCCTCGAGCGGGCTTTCTCGCGTCCGGAGCCGAGCTCGCTGCTCCATCTACTTATGCAACTGCTTCGAGATCAGGGGGTGAGGCGCGGCGTGTTTCCGCTGCTTTCCGCCCGGAACGGCGCGGTTTCGACGCACGAAAAACTGGGCCAACGCTGCGTCGCCTGGCTAAGCGCTGGAGCATGCGCCGCGCGCTCCGTTTCAGCTTCTGTTTCAGCCTCGTCAGCCTGACCGTGGGCCTCGTCGGCTGTCAGCTCATCGAGGATCGCTCCGACCCCCAGGCAGAGGCCACTCCGGCGGTCCAGCCCACGGCGGTCAAGCAGGGACCGAAACAGCACAAGCAGAAGCACAGGAAGCCGGCGCCGCTGGCGACGGTGGCCGAGCCTCAGGAGAGTGAGGCGCCGGACGAGGCCGAGCCCGAGGACGAGACGACGACCGCCAGCGCCGAGGCTCAGGACGACGAGCAAGCGTGTCCGAACGACATGGTGCTGGTCAGCGGAGACTACTGCCGCAACGTCCAGCACACCTGCCTCGAGTACGTGATGGACGTCGAGGGGTCTCCGGACAAGGACCGCTGCAAGAAGTACTCGACCGTGGTCGAGTGCAGAGACACCAAGCCACGTCGCAAGATGCGCTACTGCATGGACCGCTACGAGTGGCCGAACAAGAAGGGCGAGATCCCCTACACCTTGACCAGCTGGGAAGACGCCGCGCGGATGTGTAATGCCGTGGGGAAGCGACTGTGCACCGAGAGCGAGTTCAACTTCGCGTGCGAGGGCGAAGAGATGCGCCCCCATGCCACCGGGTTCGAGCGCGACGACAAGAAGTGCAACATCGACAAGCCGTGGCACAAACGCCGCAAGGACATGTTGCCGCGCGTGCAGTGCGAGGCGAGCCCCACTTGCAAGGCCGAGATGGATCGGCTCGACGGTCGCGAACCGGCGGGCTCGCGTGAGGAGTGCGTGTCGCCGTTCGGGGTGTACGACATGAACGGGAACGTGAACGAGTGGGTGAGCATGCCCTGGAAGCGCCCAGGCAAGCGCTCCGCCGTGAAGGGCGGCTGGTGGGGCCCGGTGCGCAACCGCTGCCGCCCCATCGTGCAGAGCCACGGAGAGACCTACATCGGCTACGAAGTCGGCTTTCGTTGCTGCTCCGCGGCGGATGAGCCGGCCAAGTCGGCGGACGCCTCGAGCAGCGACGACGCGACCAACGCCAGCAGCGACGACGCGGCCAGCGGAGAGGCGAAGGGCGCCGAGCAGCGCCGAGCAGACGAGGCGAAGAAGAGCTCCTCGGAGGCCAAGAACGCCGGTGCGCGCACCGCTGCGCTGGGCCCTGACGCGATCGAGGACTGACGCGCCGGAGGCCGCCCTCTGCGACCCCGCGTCGCACTCCACGTCCCCGGGATCGGCGCGGACAGAGCGTCGACGCGCGGATTTGCGGCAGAAACCCACAAAAGCGTGGCGGTTTGTGGCTGGACGAGAGGCCGCGTGAGGTTCAGGCTTTGGCCCCGTGTCGGTCTTGCGTTGGTTGTCCGTGTGCCTGTTGGGAGTGAGTCTGTGCCTGAGCGCTGGGAGCGCCGCGGCCAAGGAGCGCTACCACACCGTCTACAAGGGCCAGCGCCTCGGCTCCATCGCGAAGCGCTACAACGTCAGCGTCGACGCGCTGTGCGCTGCGAACGGCATCTCGCGCAAGGACCCGATCCAGCCCGGACAGAAGCTGGTGATCCCCGAGAAGGGCGAGTCCGTGGAGGAAGCGTCCAAGCGGGCGAAGCAGCGAGCCAAGAAGGAAGACGAGCAGGAGCGAGCCAAGGCCGATGACGCCAAGGCCGATCGAAAGACACCCCGCAAGGCCTCGCGACGCAAGGCCCCGCGGCGCAAGGCTTCGCGACGCAAGGAAGCACACTGGCGCGTGCACACCATTGGCAAGGGTCAGCGCCTCGGCTCCATCGCCAAGCGCTACCACGTGAGCATCCATGCCCTCGCCTTCGCCAACGACATCACCCGCACCACGGTGATTCAGCCGGGGCAGAAGCTGGTCATCCCTCAGCGAGACGACGAAACCGGAGAAGCTGCGCGCAAGGCCCGCGACGCGGGTCGCGTCCCCGGCCTGGAAGCTCCGGGTGCCAGCTCGGGGCGCTCGGAGCGCGCTCATCGCTCCGCGCGGAAATCGAGCCGCGCAAAGGAGAGCTGGAAGGACTATCGGCGCCGCCCCAGCAAGCGCGGCTACGTGACCCTGATCGGCTACGCTGGTTCCTGGAAGGGCTACGTCACCACCGCCAAGGGCGGCATCAACCCAGGAGCCCGCAAGGCGATCTCGCGCGTGCTGGACGCCGCAGACCTGGAAGGCGGGATCCATCCGCGGCTGATCAAGCTCCTCGCCCAGGTGAGCGATACCTTTGGGGGCCGTCCAATCCGCGTCGTGAGCGGGCACCGCACCCGGAGCTATGCCAAGGCCTCCCGGCACGCACTGGGACACGCCATCGACTTCTCCATCCCGGGCGTACCCAACGAGGTGCTGCGGGACTACCTGCTGCGATACGACCTGGTGGGCGTCGGCTATTACCCGAACTCCAGCTTCGTCCACTTCGACGTGCGCAACGCCAAGACCTACTGGGTCGACCACTCCGGCCCCGGCGAACCCCCGCGCTACTCCTACATCGGCAAGGGCCCGGACCCCAAGACGCTGGACTGACCGGACACGCGTCCGCGCGGCGAACGAGCCAGCGCAGCCAGCCAGCCAGCGCAGCGAACCAGCTAGCGCAGCAAGAGCACCAGGGCGGCGACGACGAGCAGCCCGTAGACGGCGAGCTGGAAACGCTGCTCGTCAATCTTCGCGTGGAGTTTTTCCCCCAGGAAAATGCCGGCGGGCACCGCGGGCACCAGCCAGGGCAGGCTGCGGAGCACGTCCCCATCGATCCGGCCCTCGCTGGCGAAGCGCACG
>JAGQIY010001520.1 GCA_020430865.1 Myxococcales bacterium | reverse complement strand
CTCGGCACCGCCCCGGAACAGGACGCCGTGGGGCATGACCGTACAGCACATGCCGCCCTGGCGCAGCACGCTGACCATGTGCTGCACGAACATCAGGTCGGCCTTCTTGCCCGACTCGGGGCAGAAGCCGTAGGGGAACCGCTCCTTGAAGGGCAGGCCGTCCGCGACGTAGTTCTGCGAGAAGGGCGGGTTGGTGAGCACCCGGTCGAAGCGCATCAGCTCGCCGCCCGAGACGTGCAGCGGCTCGCCCAGGGTGTCGCCGTTGCGAAGGTCGGCGTCGGGGATGCCGTGCAGGATCATGTTCATCTTGCTGATGGACCAGACCCCGCCGTTGTCCTCCTGCCCGTACAGCCCGAGGTTCTTCGGGTTGCCGCCGTGCTCGCGGACGTGCTCGGCGCTCATGATCAACATGCCGCCGGACCCCGAGCAGGGGTCGTACACGCGCTGCCCCTCCTGCGGGTCGGCGAGGCGCACCATCATGCGGACCACGGCGCGGGGCGTGTAGAACTCGCCGCCCTTCTTGCCGGCCGAGTCGGCGAACTCGCCAATGAGGTACTCGTAGGCGGCCCCGAGCAGGTCGGGGAACTCGAAGTCGTCGTTGAGCAGGCGGTGCTTGGAGAAGTGCTGGATCAGCTCCCGCAGCTTCCTGTCGGGCAGCTTCGACTTGCCCACGGTGCGGGTGAAGTCGATGTGGTGCAGCACGCCTTCGAGGCCGGTGTTCTCCTCCTCCAGGGCCGCCAGCGCCTTGTTCAGCCCGTCGCCGACGTTGTGGTGCAGCTCGTCGCGCAGGTGGATCCAGCGGGCTGCAGGGGGCACGAAGAAGGTGTCCTCGTAGTAGCCCTTGGCGTCGGCCCGCTGCTCGGCCTGCTCCTGCGTGCGGTTCCTGGCCTTCTGCTCGGCGATGATCTCTGCCCGGCGGGCCTCGAACACGTCGGAGCACCGCTTCAGGAACAGCATCCCGAAGATGTACTCCTTGAACTCCGAGGCATCCATCTTGCCCCGGAGGATGTCAGCGGCCCCGAACAGGTGCCGTTCGAGCTGCTGGAGAGTGAGCTTGCGCATGTCGAGCGGAGACTCCTGGTGCCGAAGGCGGGGGCGCCCAGGTGGATGTCGCCCGGCCTGCCCACCCGTGCAAGCTCGGACCATAGCCCGCCGTGGAGCGGGCCGACAACGGTGATGGCGAGGCCAGGGGCCGGAGGATGAGGGCGGCCGCCCGTTGCAGTCGTCCCACGGGCCAAGGGGGCGGTGGGAGAAGGACCGTGGAGGGCGGCCAGGTCGCCTGATGGCGCGACGGCCTCGGGGACATCGCGGCCCATTGCAGGGCATGCAGCGGCTTGCCGGTGATCGCCTGCACCCCATTGCAGACCGTGCAGTGGGCTCCCGGTGATCGCCGGCGCTCGTTGCAGACCGTGCACTGGGCGCGTGCGGGTCGCCGGCGGTCGTTGCAGCCCGTGCAGTGGGCCGCGGGCGGTCGGCGAACCCCCGTTGCAGACGGTGCAGTGGGCCGCGGGGGTCTCCGGGCGGCGAGTGCGCCGCGTGTCATGGTCGTGGGCGCCACGAAAATCGCACTGCCGACGGTGGTGGGCGTCGATTTTGCTTGCGTGTGGTTCGTGCACGTTGGCGAAGATGACG
>JAGQIY010000934.1 GCA_020430865.1 Myxococcales bacterium | reverse complement strand
GTATCCGCTCGGAGGAAGTCACATGGAGCATCTTGGCCCGGTCCGTAGCGAGTACGGCCTCGAGAACCACGGCATCGTCAACGCAAAGCGTGTGTACTGGAACCTCTCTCGCAGCGTCTTGCTCGAAGAGGCGGTTCGTCGTGGTGAAGGTCACGTCAGCGCAGCGGGCGCCATCGTGGTCAACACCGGCAAGTACACGGGACGCTCGCCCAACGACAAGTTCATCGTCCGCGAGTCGTTCAGCGGCGAGAAGATCGACTGGGGCAAGGTCAACCGCGAGTTCGAGGCCAGCAAGTTCGACCTGCTGCACGCGCGACTGTCCGCGTACATGCAGGGCAAGGAGCTCTACGTTCAGGACTGTCGCGGGGGCGCTGCCAAGGACCACGCGCTGGACCTGCGCGTCGTGAGCACCAGCGCCGTCCACTCGCTGTTCGCCCGCACCATGTTCCTGCGACCCACGAAGGAAGAGCGCGCCAAGCACGTTCCGCAGTTCACTGTGCTGCACGCTCCGGAGTTCAAGGCGGACCCCACGATCGATGGCACGCACAGCGAAGCCTTCGTGATCGTCAACTACGAGAAGAAGCTCTGCCTGATCGGTGGCACTGCCTACGCGGGCGAGATCAAGAAGAGCGTGTTCAGCGTGCTCAACTACCTGTTGCCGCTGAAGGGTGTGTTTCCGATGCACGCTTCCGTGAACGTCGGCCCCAGCGGCGACTCCGTCGTGTTCTTCGGCCTGAGCGGCACCGGAAAGACGACGCTCTCGGCGGACCCCGCGCGTGAGCTGATCGGTGACGACGAGCACGGCTGGGCCGATGACTGCGTGTTCAACTTCGAGGGCGGCTGCTACGCCAAGGCGATTCGCCTGTCTCAGGAGGCGGAGCCGGATATCTGGCAAGCCGTGCACTCCTACGCGACGATCCTCGAGAACGTCGTGATGGACGAGTGGACCCGCGAGCTCGACCTGGACTCCGCGGATCTCACCGAGAACACCCGCGCTGCCTACATGCTGGGCCGCATCCGCAACGCGTCCCAGAGCGGTGTTGCCAAGGGTCACCCGAAGAACGTGATCATGCTGACCGCGGACGCGTACGGTGTGTTGCCTCCGATCGCCCGCCTCACCCCGGCACAGGCCATGTACCACTTCATCTCGGGCTACACCGCCAAGGTGGCGGGTACCGAGCGCGGAGTGACCGAGCCCCAGGCCACCTTCAGCGCGTGCTTCGGTGGGCCCTTCTTGCCGATGCACCCCACGGTCTACGCCAAGATGCTCGGGGAGAAGCTCGAGAAGAGCGGCGCCGCCGTTTGGCTCGTGAACACCGGTTGGACCGGTGGTCCCTACGGAACCGGCAAGCGCATGAGCATCGCCCATACCCGCGCGATGGTGAGTGCCGCCCTGGAAGGCAAGCTCAAGGACGTGAAGACGACTCCGGATCCGGTGTTTGGCGTCGGCGTTCCCGAGTCGGTGCCCGGCGTGCCTGCCGAGGTGCTGCAGCCGCGCAACACCTGGGCCGACAAGGAGGCGTACGACAGCAAGGCCAAGCTCCTCGCCGCCTTGTTCGAGGAGAACTTCCAGAAGTACGCAGATCACGCGACGGACGACGTGAAGGCCGCGGGACCCAAGCCCTGAGCAGGCTCTAATCCCTGAGGAAACGGCGCCCCTGGCGCCGTTTCTGTTTTGTCACCGCGTGTTCAGAACACCGCGGCGGCGCTGAGCGCGATCAGCTGTGAGCGCTCCAGGCGGGGCAGGCCGCCCACGGTCACGCGTTGTCCGTCCCGAGTGACTCCGCGGTTCTCGTGGTAGATGTCCCCCGTGACCTTGCTGTGCAGCGAGAAGGTGTAGAGCGCGCCTACCGAGAGCCACCCATCCAGCAAGTCGTAGTTCAGGCCGACTCCGAGCGGGTACTCGATGAACACACCGGCCTGGCTATCGGTCAGGTGAAAGCCCTCCTCTGTGTCGATGTGATCGACTCGAAGCTTGCCCCATCCGACCCCGATCACGCCAAACGCCCGTAGGTCGCCTGCCCGCCAGGTGGGCTCCAGCGTGAAGCGCAGCGAGAAGCTCGAGACGTCGGGATAGCTCCCGCTCTCGACTCCGTCGACCAGCGGCTTGCCGTCTACCGCGTGAGACGCATTGACGTAGCTGACCCGCGCGCTGAGGAAGCGCCAGACGTCGGTCTTCAGGTACCCGCCCCAGGTGAATGCTGGCGAGTAGCTCAGTCGGTCGTCGTCGCCGTCGCGCAGGCTGAGTCCGAGCAGCGGACCGACCTCGAGGGTCTTGAGCCGCCTGAGCGGTGGGGAAGCGGGCACGCTTTCAGGCTGCTGTTCGTCGGCGCGGGGCTCCGGGGGTTCCTTGCCGCTCCCAACGATCTGCAGATCCTCATCCAGCTCTTCGACGGAGCGACGCTTCTTCACCTGCGGGAAATCGTCTTCGTCGTCGTCTTCGTCGTCTGTGTCGGCCTCCGGTTCGTCCTTCGGTGTGGCGCCGTCCGCCTCGTCCTCATCATCGTCGTCGGTCGATGCGGCGGCTTCGTCTGCCTTCTTCGGGGGTGAGGGTGCGCTGGCGCCAGCCGCAGCTGGCTCCTTGGCTTTGGGTTGCGCTTTGGCGGGTAGCACCGTTCCCCCGAGTATCCCCAGCATCGAGAGCAAGGCGATGCTGCCGCAGAGCCACCTCGGGGAGCGTCGATGCGCGCAAGCGTGCCCCACATCGCCACCTATGATGCCGCGTGGAAACAGATGCCGCTCTGGGCCTGGGTGGGCGCGCCTGGACATGCGTGTCACGCCCGCAACGTCGCTCCGACGGCGCGCTCCGCTTGCTCGACGGCACGGGCGTGCGCCTTGTCGACTTCCTTGTCCGTCAACGTTCGCGCGTGGTCTGGATCGCTGGCTGCCTTGGGGTCGCGATACACCACGCGGAAAGCCAAGGATCGATGGCCTGCCGGCAGATCTCCTCCCACGAAGCTGTCGAAGAGCTCCACGGACTCGCAGAGATCTCCCGCGGCCTCGCTGATCAAGGAGCGTAGCTGACCGGCCTGGACATCGGCGCCGACGACCAGTGCAACGTCTCGTGTGACCGCGGGTAGGCGAGGAATGGGCTTGAACTTCGGGCGCTGCGCGCCGAGCTCCTCGAGGGCTACCACGTCGAGCTCGATCACCTGGGCGTCACCGTCGAGGTCCAGCGCGTCCACCACATCCGGATGCAGCGGCCCCAGGCGGCCGACGCGCTGGCCGTCGACGAGCAGGTAGCCAGCTCCTCGCGGATGCAGATGCAGGGTGTCTGGCTCACCGGCTGCGCTCCGAACCTCGACCGAGCGATTGAGCAGGCGCTCCACGATCTCTACCGCGGTCCCCTTGGCGTCGTAGACGTCATGGCGCTGCGGCTTGCCGGTCAGGTACTGGGGACGAGGCCCGGCGAGCACGGCGGCGAAGCTGCTCCTCTCCTCTGGTAGCTGTCCGAGGTCCTCGGCGTCGAGCGGGCGGATCCGCTGCCGGGTCTCGCTCTGCCTCGCGGTTTGCGGCGCGAGGAACAGGGGTCCGACGCTGAACAATCGCAGGGTCTGTTCTCCGCGGCGTCGCGCGCGGCGCAGAGCTTCTAGCAGCCCGGGGAGCAGGCTCGTGCGCAGGACGCTGCGCTCTTCCGTCAGGGGGTTCTGGAGGCGAACCACGGGCCTGGGCGCATGAAGTGCGCCGAGCTCGCGCTCCGAGACGAAGGCGTAGGTGATCGCTTCGGAGAGGCCCAGGTTGGCGGCAAGTCCGCAGAGCTTGCCTTCCAGGCCGGGATCTCGTGGCTTCTGCGGCGCGATGGCTGGCAATTCCGTGGGGATCTTGTCTAGCCCGGCGACTCGCGCCACCTCCTCGATCAGGTCCACTTCACGCCCGATGTCGGGGCGATGCGCAGCCCCCCGGACCTTCGCCTGGTTTGCATCTGCCTCCAGCACCTCTAGCCCGAGGCGTCGCAGCGTCTCCAGCGAGTGCTCGAAGTCGAGGTCTGCGCCGAGCAGCGCCGTCTGTCGCGCGTGGCGTAGCCGGATCTCGGGGAGGCTCGGCAACTCGCCCTTGGCATGGATGGCGCCAGCGACCACGCTGCCACCTGCCAGTTCACACAGCAGCGCCGCGGCTCGGTCGAGGACCTGCGCTACCTGACTGAAATCGACGCCACGCTCGAAGCGGTAGCTGGATTCCGTCGAGAGCCCCTGGCGCCGACTGGTGCGTCGGACGCCGCTGGGCGTGAAGTAGGCGCACTCGAGCAGCACGTCCTGCGTATCCGAGCGGATTTCGCTGTTCTCTCCCCCCATGATCCCGGCCAGGGCGACCGGCCCCTCGGCGTCACAGATGACGAGATCGTCGCTGCTCAGCTCGCGATCGACCCCGTCGAGGGTGCGGAACGGTTCAGCGTCTCGCGCGCGTCGGACGATCACGTGCTTCCCGCGCACCAGGCTCAGGTCGAAGGCGTGCATCGGCTGCCCGAACTCCATCAACAGCAGGTTCGTGATGTCGACGACGTTGGAGATGGGGCGAATGCCCAGTGAGTTCAGGCGCCACTGCAGCCAGAGTGGGCTTGGCGCGATCTCGACTCCCTGGACTACCCGAGCGCCGTAGTGGGGGCAGCGTTCGGTGTCGTGGTTGTCGATGCGGATCAGGGTGCTCAGGTCCTGATTCGCGGTGCGTCCCGCCGTCTCGGCGCTGGGCAGCTTCCACTCGAGATCATAGAGGGCCGCCACCTCTCGAGCGATGCCCACGTGCCCCAGGGCGTCCGGACGATTCGGGGTAATCGATACCTCGAGGATCCAGTCCTGGCACTCCGGCAGCGCCTCTGGGAGGGGGGTGCCTGGCTTCAGACCTGCCGGCAAGATCAGGATGCCTTCAGAATCTTCGGCGAGGCCAAGCTCCTTCTCGCTGCACAACATGCCCTCGCTGACCACGCCGCCGATGGGACGCGGCTCCAGGGTCAAGTTCACGGCAGGTAGATAAGTGCCGATCCCGGCGAGTGCCACCAGACCACCCGGGCCAGGGACGTTGCTCGCGCCGCAAACCACCGTCTGCTCCCGATCTCCCAAGGCGACGGTGACCAGACGCAGCTTGTCGCGAGATGGGTGAGGCTCGACGCGCCGCACTTCGGCGACTCTCACTGCTTCGAGGCCCGCACCAACGCGCTCGATTCCATCCAGCTCCAGACCCGATGCCGTCAAACGTTCGCCCAGCTCCTCGGCCGAGGCCTCGAGTCCGGGAACCAGCTGCTGAAGCCAGCGTAGGGAGATCCGCATGAGGCGGGCCATTTAGCATGGCTGTTTGGCCGTGGGAGCAAACACCCGGACCGTGCGGCTCGAGCCAGAAAACACCGCTTCCGGCTGCCGTTCCGGGCCGCAACACCCCTTGCAGTCTCGCCAGAATGGCAGCCTCCCCGCCGCCCCTCGGGAATACGGGGGAAAGTCATGGGTTTTGGCGGCTGGCGGCAGTACGTGCCCCACGCATACCGCCAAGTTGACAGCAGTGAAGCCACCGCTAGGATGCCGCCGCCTCGATGCCGGCCCCGGGCCTGCCCTGGGGTTGGGCGTCGCCGCGAGTCCGCGGCGTCCCAGCGGCCGAAAGATTCAAGGCGCGCGCCACGCGCCCAACAACACCCGAGTCGAGTCAGGCGCAGGCCGCTCAACTGGGGCACAGGAGGTCGGATGGCAACCGACGTGATGATCGAAGCCAACTCGCTGGGTAAGCGATTTGGCTCAGTCAAAGCTCTAGACAAGATTAGCTTCGAAGTTCGCAAGGGCGAGGTGGTCGGCTTTCTGGGCCCGAACGGTGCCGGTAAGTCCACCACCATGCGCATCCTGACCTGCTTCATCGCGCCCACCAGCGGCTCGGCGAAGGTGCACGGGATCGACGTCTTCGAGGACCCGCTCGCCGTGCGCGAGAAGATCGGGTACCTCCCTCAGCGCGCGCCGCTCTACACCGACATGACCGTGTGGGAGTACCTCGAGTTTACCTCGCGGATCCGCGGCATCGACTCCGGGAGCTTCACCAACCGGCTGAAGAAGGTGGTCGAGGTGTGCGGCCTGGCGCAGGTGCTCGGCAAGGACATCGGAACGCTGTCTCACGGCTATCGTCAGCGTGTTGGTCTCGGGCAAGCCCTGATTCACGATCCTCCGATCTTGATCCTGGACGAGCCGACCGCCGACCTCGATCCCAACGAGAAGGCGGAGCTGCTCAAGTACATCAAGCGCATCGGCAAGGACCGCACGATTCTCCTCAGCACTCACAATCTGAGTGAAGTGGAAGAAGCCTGTGCGCGCGCCATCATCGTCAGCAAGGGTCGGGTGGTGGCCGATGGTGTCCTCGACGACATCCGGGCCCGCCAGGGCCGGCTTCGGTACACCGTGACGATCGACGAGAAGAACGCCGTCAAGGGCAGCGCCCCCAAGGCGGAAGAAGTCGCCGCGGCGCTACGCGCGCTCAAGGACGCGAGCAATGTTCGTGAGCTGCCGACCGACGAGAAGGCGCACAAGTTCGAGCTGGTGAGCCCTGAGAACGTGGACCTGCGCGGTGAGCTCTTCCGCGTGGCGTTCGACAAGGGCTGGATGCTGCTCGAGTTGCGTCGAGATGCTCAGAGTCTGGACGCGGTCTTCCGCGACTTGACCAAGGGCGACGAGGCCAAGGATCGTGGCCGCAAGGTGGATGACGCCGTCGATGAAGAGTTCGGCGACGACGAAGACGACGAGGATTACGACGACGAGGAAGAGGAAGAGGACGACAGCGAAGCGTCCGCCTCCGACGAGTCCGAGGACGAAGACGAAGAGTCCGACGACGACGACGACGACGAGTCGGACGACGACGAGGACGATGAGGAGGACAAGAAGTAATGTCGCCCTTGGTCACCATTGCGAGGCGTGAGTTCCGTTCCTACTGGGACTCCCCGCTCGCCTACGTTGTGATCTGTCTAGGGTTCTTGGCGCTTGGAGTGGTGTTCTTCACCAACATCCTCGACCAGGGCTTCTGGCAGGTCGACCGCGCCAGCCTGCAGAGCATGTTCGAGTTCGCCCCGTTGGGCCTGATCGTGCTCGTGCCGGTCATCACCATGCGGCTGATGGCCGAGGAGCGCCGCTCCGGCACTCTGGAGATGCTGATCACCCTGCCCGTGAAGGACAGCGACGTGGTGATGGGCAAGTACCTCGGCGCCTTCGGGCTGGTCCTGGTGCTGATCGCAGCGACGCTCATCTACCCCATCGCCATGTTCAAGTGGCCCTGGGATCTGGGCGCCATCGACATGAACCCGGTGTGGAGCGCCTATCTGGGCTTGCTGCTCTACAGCGCCGCGACCGTGGCCATCGGACTGCTCATCAGCTCACTGACCGATTCCCAGGCCGTCGCGTTCTTCATCACGTTGATCGTGCTGGCAGCGCTCTGGGTGTTGGGGGTTGGTGCCGAGCACACCAATGGCGTCGTGAGTGACGTGCTGGCCTACGCGAGCACCAGGTCACGGCTCGAAGGCTTCATCAAGGGCCTGATAGACACCCGCGACATCGTGTTCTTCCTCAGCATCACGGTGCTCTGCTTGGTCTTCTCTTTCCGCGCCCTCGAGCGGCGCAAGTGGGCGTGAGTCATGGCAGGTCAGGACAACCGGCGTAAGGCCGCAGCCCAGACGGGGCTGTACCTCATCGTCATCACCGCGATCGTGGTGGTGGCGAACATCCTCAGTGCGGGCCTCTACACGCAGAAGGATGTCACCAAGAACGAGCGCTACACGCTGAGCGAAGGCTCCGCGAGCCTGGTCAAGAGCCTCAAGGGGCCGCT
>JAGQIY010000933.1 GCA_020430865.1 Myxococcales bacterium | reverse complement strand
GGGTTGGAAAGCGACGCTCCAGTTGCTCGAGGAGCCGCTCGAGTCGATCGCGGCTCGCGGCGATGCCGGTTGCCAGCTCGTGCTCCGTTCGGTGCTCGCGATAGGGAAACCACGAGTAGCCATGTCCGTAGGGGTCGGGAGCTTCAGGCACCACCAGTCTCAGTTTGAGATCCAGGCTCAGGAGCCAGCGCGAGAAGTTCTGCGGGGTGTCTCCGAGTCCATGCACGGCTATCAGAAGTGGAAGTTCCTCCTCTTCACGCGCTCCGCCGAGTTGAAACGTCAGGTAGCGGAGCGCAGGCTCCGGCGGCGCTTTTTGCGTGCGGAAATGCGCGCCGCTGGCGGGCGCGCGCCCAGCGCTTGCAGCGCCACCCACGCTCGCGGAGGCAGAGTCCCGGTCCGGAGTGCCGCCGCGCCCACAGCCAACGATCGCCAGCCCCAGGCTCAAGGCGGTGAGCGCAACGAACGCGCGAGCGAATGTGGCGAGGAAGTTCGTGCCGTGTGTCATTTGAGTACGTTGGCGAGTGTTTCCTGGATTTCGTCGGGCTACGCTTGACCCAATGACTAGCCTATCCCGGGTCTCTCCGCTGCTCCTCATCGGTCTGCTCTCCGCGTGTGGGAGTAGCGCGTCGGCGGACACGGGAGCGTCGAGCGGCGGCGGGGCCGGGCTCGCTGGCGCCGGCGGTGATGCTGCCAGCGCGGGGGTGGGCGGGGCCGTCAGCGGAGGGGCGGGAGGAGCCGGGGGCGCGGGTACAGGAGGGCTGGGTGCCGGAGGGCTGGGTGCCGAGGGGGGCACTGGAGGGCTCGAGGCCTGCGCGGCGATCCCGACGTGCGGCGCTCCGCCTCCGGATCCTGGGCCCAAGCGAGACTGGCGTCACTCCATCACGTCGCCCTTGGTGGTCAACACGGGCTTCGCCAACCTGCGTGGTCGAGATCTATTCCTCACGGAAGCAGACGATCAGTGGGTGATCGGGAAGGTGGCATACGGCGTCACCGACAAGGACCTCAAGGACGAAGAGGTGGACATCTGGCTCCTGCGCGACTGCGCCGGTACCCAGGCGGACGACTGGGAGTTTCTTGGTACCGCGATCACGACACAAGACAACATGCACGCCACCGTCGAAGGCGTCGACGACAGCGGGGGGCGCGTGTACTTCCAGATCCCCACGGACAAGCGGCTCGGTCCTGGTCGGCATCGGTTGCGGCTGGTGGTTGCTGGGGATCACTCCACCGCCGATCTGTACATCGAAGTGCTTCCGAGCGGCCAGAAGGTGTTCGCGACCGACGTCGATGGCACGCTGACCACCAAGGAGAACGAGGAGTTCACGGCGCTCTTGACGGGCACGCTGCCCAACGTGAACAGCGGCGCCCCCGAGGCGCTGCGTGCCATCGCGCAGCGGGGATACCGTCCCTTCTACCTGACTGCGCGCCCCGAGTTCCTGGTCGGTCGCACGCGCGAGTTCCTCGAGGTGTACGGCTTTCCTCCCGGTATCGTCCACACCACCACCACCCTGACTGGCGCGACCGGCAACGCTGCGGTGGACTACAAGCTGGCTGAACTCGACGCGACCTACGCCAAGGGCTTCCCGGTCTTCTATGCGTTCGGGAACACGGCCTCGGACGCAGAGGCGTTCGCCAGCGCTGGCGTCGCGGATGGCCAGCGCCTGACGTATCAGTTCACCGATTCCAGCTTTGGCTGCACGCGCTTCGACGACTACAGCGCGCTCGTGCCGACGCTCTCCGCGCTGCCTCTCGCCTGCCTCTACTGGTGAGGCTCAGCCGAAGGTGCGCACCTGGATGCTGCTCACGGTCTCCGAGGCAGCGCGGATGTCGCTGATCACCACGATGGGATCGCCTGGGAGCACGCGGTTGCGGCGGCGCAGCCTCTCGAAGGCCGTGACGATGGTCTTCTCCGGATCGCTCGAGAAGTCGGTCACGAAGGGGACCACCGACCGCAGCAGCCAGAGCTTGCGCCTAGTGCTGCTCATGTTGGTGAAGGCGTAGATGATGGCCTGACGTGGCCGGAAGCTCGCCACCTGCTGGGCGAGCAACCCGCGGCGCGTGATCACGACGATCGCGGGCGAGTTGATCGAGTCGGCGAGGCGCACGGCGCTCCGCGCGAGCTCTTCACGAGGGGTCGCGGGTTGGCGCTGTTCGTGGAACTCCAGGCCCGGTTCCTTCTCGATGCGACGGGTCAGGCTGTCGAGCACCTGAACACAGCGCGTCGAGTAGGCGCCCGTCGCCGTTTCCCCGCCCCGCATGACCGCGTCCGCCTGCTCGTACACCGCGTTGGCGACGTCCGTCACTTCCGCGCGGGTAGGCATCGGGTTCTCGATCATCGACTCGAGCAGGTGAGTCGCGACGATCACCGGCTTGCCGGCGATGGCGCAGGCGCGCACCAGGCGCCGCTGGATGACCGGCAGCTCACGGAAGTCGACCTCCACGCCGAGATCCCCCCGGGCCACCATCACGCCGTCTGCCTCGCGGAGGATCGCGGCGAAGTTGTCGACCCCTTCCTGGTTCTCGATCTTCGCGATCAGCCGGATGTTGGCCCCCGACGCCTCGACGAGCTCCCGCGCCTCCAGCACGTCGTTGGCCGAGCGCACGAAGGACAGCGCGATGAAGTCCACTTCGTGCTCGATGCCGAACTGGATGTCGCGGCGGTCCTTCTCCGTGATGCTGGGGAGGTTCACGCGGATCCCTGGCAGGTTCACGTGCTTGCGTGAGCCCAGGGTGCCTCCGTCGAGCACCAGGCACTCGAGCTGGCGATCCTTGATCCGCAGCACCTCGAGGTTGATCAGACCGTTGTCCACGGTCACCCGATCACCGGCGTGGAGATCGTTCACCAGGTCGTCGTAGTTGACGTGGACGCTCTTCACCTCTGGATCGTCGATCGGGCTCACCGTGAGCGTGACCGACTCACCCACCTTCAAGTCGAGCTTCTCGCTGAGCACGCCAGTGCGGATCTCTGGACCCTGCAGGTCGAGCAGGATGCTCACTGGGTGGTTCAGCTTGGTGTTGAGGCTCTTGATGCGACGGATCGCCATCAGGTGCGACTCGTGGTCGCCATGAGACATGTTCAGTCGCGCGATGTTCATCCCGGCTTTGGCCAGCTCCGCGATCGCGTTCGAGCTGTCGCTCGCGGGACCCAACGTGCAGATGATCTTGGTGTGACGGAAGTCCCGTCGCTGAGATTCTGGAGGTGGCAGTGGCACGCCTCATCGATAGACCAACGTCTCGTCCGAGGCCACCTTTGGCGCGCGTGTCACGGACGTTTCGCGAGGCGGCGCCGCGTCCGCGACTCACAGCAGGCGCGAGCTGCGCAGTGCTGCTCGCAACTGTGTGACGTCAGTGAACGGGATCGCGTTGAGGCCCGCCTCCCGCGCGGCCACGACGTTCGACTCGCGGTCGTCTATGAACCAAAGCTCCGAGCGGCCGCGGCCAGCCAGGGTCTGGATTGCCTGCTCGTAGGCTCGGGGGTCCGGCTTGCGGAGGCCGGTGCGACACGACACGAAGGTCCAGTGCAGGTACCGCGACAGCTCGAGCTTCGACTCGATCCAGGCGTACCACTCGGGGTAGTTGCTGAAAGCGTGCAGCTCGTGGCCAGCCTGCTTGAGGTCTCGGAGCAGCTCGGGGATCCCTGGAAGGAAGCGGTAGTTGTCACACAGGAGCTTGCGCAGAGCCTGAGCATCGACCGTACGCCCGTCCAGGAAGAACTCGCGGCAGAACCCGGCGTGGTCGAGCTCGCCGCGTTCGAAGCGCAACCAGGCGGTGGGGTGTTTCTGCGTCATCAGGTCGGGAAAGCTCAACTGGAAGTGCTCTGGCAAGAGCCTGAATGGATCCCAGACCAGCGTGTCCATCACGTCGAACAGCAGCACCGCCATGGTATCTTCAGTGCCCGATATTCGCGACGCTGGCAACGTCCACTCGGCATATTACCTCGCGGAAGCATTCCTCGGGGGTGAGGGTACGCCGTGCGGGGCGCTTCGTGCTCAGGGCGGTCGATTCCTCGATCAGCGTGACGACGGGCGTCTTCGTCACTTTACTGCTCTGCGTCAGCCAGGGACTGAGACATAGCGCAGGCCTCGTGCCAGGGCTTCTCTCCCCCAAACCCTGCTCAAGTGGCGAGAATAACGCTGGAAATATCCACTCGAGCAGGTTCCGCAAAGCGCAGTTGGCCTGAAACGGGTTTGTGAATACTGTGCGCGCCTCTCGAGGAAACCCCCCTGTATGAGCAGCAACGAACACGACATCGTCGATGACATGGCGCACGCCGCGACCGTCGAGCCCGCTCCGGACGTCGTCGCAGAGGAGGACACCAGCGGCGCAGCAGACGACATCAAGCAGCTCGGTTTTGGCGCTGCGATCGCCACCCTGGGCTACGTCTTCTGGGTCGTCGGCGGCATGGAGATGGTCGAGCGCCTTGCGTACTACGGCGTGAAGGCGGTCGCCTCGATCTACGCGACCGATCCGGCCACGAAAGGCGGCCTGGGCCTGACACCGTCGCAGTACGGAGACATCACCTTCGTCTGGGCGCTGGTGCAGTCGTTCGTGCCCGTGTTCACCGGTGGACTGTCGGATCGCTTCGGCTACAAGGAGACGATCGCCGTAAGCACCGTGATCAAGATCGCCGGCTACTTCCTGATGGCGATGTTCGCCAGCTACTACGGTTTCATGATCGGAGCCATTGTGCTGGCCCTCGGGACCGCGGTGTTCAAGCCGGGTATCCAAGGAACGCTGGTCAACGCCACCAAGCCCGAGAACAGCTCGATGGCCTGGGGTATCTTTTACCAGACGGTAAATATCGGCGGCTTCCTCGGGCCGCTCGTCGCGTCCTTCATGCGCGGGCACTTCGGCTGGCGAGAGGTGTTCTTCGCTTGCTGCGGCATCATCTGCTGCAACTTCCTGTTGCTCCTCACCTACAAGGAGCCTCACAAGGAGGAGCGTCTGGCGCGCGCAAAGCTGGTGAAGGAGGGCAAGGCGAAGCAAGACAACCTCTTCCTCGACTCGCTGAAAGAACTGAAGAAGACCCACGTCTGGCTCTACCTGCTGATCTTCAGCGGCTTCTGGTTCATGTTCAACTCGCTGTTCGACGTGCTGCCGCTCCACATCAAGGAGTGGGTGAACACCGAGACGATCGTCAGCGACCTGTTCGGCGCCGGGGGGACGCGCAACCCAGTGTTCAAGTTCTTGCTGGGCATGAATCCGGAGGGAACCGAGGTTCACCCGGAGGGTATGTTGAACCTGAACGCGGGTCTGATCATGGTGACCTGCTTCTTCTTTGCCTGGCTGAGCGGCAAGATGCGCGCGACCACCAGCATGGTGGTGGGGACGCTGCTGTCCACCGCGGCGATGTTCATGAGCGGCTACTCCGTGCTCGGCTGGCTCTCGGTGGGCGCGATCCTCACGTTCAGCGTGGGCGAGATGCTCTCCAGCCCCAAGTTCAGCGAGTTCATCGGCAACTTCGCGCCTGCGGGCAAGAAGGGCATGTACCTCGGCTTCTCACAAATTCCGCTGGGAATTGGTTGGTCGCTGGAGGGCCTGCTGGCGCCACGGCTATACGATCACTACGCCTCCAAGGAGCGCTTCGCCCGCGAGCTGCTGCTGGAGAAGGGCATGAGTCAGCACGATGTCGATGCCATCAAGGGCGGCGCCGCCTTCGACAAGCTCGTGGAGTTCACTGGGCAGAATGCTCACGATCTGACCACTCAGCTTCACGACACCCATAACGTGGGCATGGTGTGGACCATCATGGGCGGCATCGGCATTCTCTCGGCCATCTGCATCTACCTGTACGGGCGCTGGTTCCGCACCCTGAAGAAGCCGAGCTGAAGGGAGGTGTGCCTCAGGGGCACACCGGGGTCGGCGAGAAGGCGGCGTTGGATGTCCAGCGCCGCCTTTTCTCCTTGGAAAGCCGGGGGATCCAGCGCTGCCATGACAGCGCGGTCCCATGAACCCGCGCTGACGGGACGAGTGCAGCCGCTGGTTCCTATTCGTCTTTCCGTGGGGGAGGGAGATCTGAAAAGATCGGCGTCGAGAGGGGCCGTATGCTGCTTCGTATGACTTACTTACGAACGCTTCGATTCAGCTGGATGGGAGTGGCGCTGGGGGCCTACGCGCTGGGGAGCTTCTCGCTGGGCTGTGGTCCGATCGTGGCGAAGCGCACGGTGGAGTACACCATCGAACAGCGGGGATTGGTGCCTGCGCCGAGCGGACCCAAGAGCGTCGGCAGCATGATCAAGGGACGTCGAGTGGCCCTCGAGGGCGGCGTGAGCGGTTCGCCCGTGTTTCGCTCGAACGACTCGCGGTATCAGGACGAGAGCGGTGACGTCGTGGCCAACACGAGCGCGTTCGGGCGCTTCATCTTCGCCGCTGGTGATCACTTCGAGGTGAGCTTCAGCGGCGAGTACGCGCGTGAGGAGCTGGCGACTCAGGTCGCCAGAGACCGCGAGCAGCCGCGCCTTGGTCGGCGCTACACGATGCGCTTCGGGCCTGCGATGCGCTGGCTGTTCTACAAGGGCGAAGACGTCTCCTTCGGGGGACTCGCCGAGGCGGAGCTCGCCAGCCTGCCCTACTCGCGCACCGTCTACGCTCGCTCTTTCCTCACCCAGGGCACGGATCCGGATACCAACTGGTGGGAGAGCGACACGTTGCGAACTCAGTATTTGGGCGAAGAAGTCTCCAGCAAACGCGACGAAGAGGATTTCCTGTTCGCGCGGCTGGGCTTCTTCCTCAGCGGACCGCTCAGCGACAGCCTGTCGCTCGGCTTTGGTGTTCTGATGCAAAGCTACCCCCACTTCTTCGGTGTGCGTACGGCCGTCGAGCAGTGCGACGTCTTCGCATCGGGGACGGAGCTCTGCAGCGGAGACGAGCCGGAGGACATCGAGCCGCTCGAGAGCAGCACGTTGAACACGGCCTTCCTTTGGCTGAGTGAGGAGCTGGACCAGCACACCACGCTGACCGCGCAGCTCTACGGTCACCTAGGGGGAGACAGTGGTCACATGCCGTTCGGCGGCGCTCTGTCCGTGCGCTACGCCTTCGGTGAGCCTCCGCGGGCGAGACCCAGTTCCCCGGGGAAGTAAACGCCTGTGGCGAGGTTCAGCTCGGTCTTGGCCAGGGTGGCGTCCCACCGCTGAGTTCGTATCCGGCGCGCACGAGCTGCCTGCGGCAAATCTCGGAGCACAGGTCGTACTCGCGGTCGGTGCTCAAGACGGAGCCGCGCGCGTCGCGCATCAGGCAGCCTTCGGTCGGGCAGTGATCCAGCCCGAGGGTGTGCCCGATCTCGTGCACCGCGACCTTTCCGAAGCGCTCCAGGGCGTGCTGGTGGTTCTTGGTCTTGCGCTTGGTCCGGAAACTCGAGATCACACAGGCCACGCCGTCGATGGTTGCGAGGCCGAGGATCCCCCAGTCCTTGATCTTTCCCTTGGTGGTCGAGATGTCCTTGGTGGTGATGCCGAGGATACGAAATCCGTCGGCCGGGAGCCGTTGCTTGAGGAACTTGAGGAGTTTCTCCGCTCGGTAACGGTTGCGCGGAGCGTAGTAGGCAGCTCTGGGGAGCGGGACCTCTGGCAGGAGCTCCAGATCGAAGTCGTAGAAAGCGAGGAGCGACTTCTTGACGAACTCCACGTCGGCCTGCTTGAGGCCAGCGCCGAGCGGCTGGAGGTAGAACTTGCGCTTGCTTGCCGCGATCGCTGGAACGCCGCTGAGCGCGGCGCCGACCGCCAGCAAGCTGGACAGCGCGCGACGGCGCGAGAGCTTCGGTGTGAGGGGATCGTGGCTCAATCGGAGGCTCCTTTCAGGCTGGCAAGGTCGGGAGCGACAATCGGTTCGCGCGGGAGGTTCCCGAAGTCGAACGCCTCGAGGTGGTCCCTCGCATTTCCGTGAAACGATCCACGCTGACGCGAACGCTGAGCGGCGCTCTGCGGCGGATTCATCGCCTGTGCTGCGCGCCTCACCCCCATCCCCGCGGTCTCGGCGATCCAGGTGATCACGCGCTCCGCGCTCACGCCTGCAACCCGGAGAGCTTCCAGGCTGAGGCTGTCTGCGCGCTTGGCGAGCCGCTCCCCGTGCTCGTCGACCACGAGCGACACGTGTGCGTACTCGGGCAAATCGTACTGAAGCGCCTGGTGCAGCAAGATCTGGCGAGGGGTGCTGTCGAGCAGGTCGTCGCCGCGCACCACCTGCGTGACGCCTTGCAGGTGATCGTCGACCACGACGGCGAGCTGGTAGGCCGGCGCGCCATCCCGCTTGGCGATCAAGAAGTCTCCGACCTCCTTCGCGACGTCCTGCGCCCGTGTGCCCGCCACGCGGTCTCGAAACTTGGTCACGCCTGACGGCACCAGGAAGCGCACGCCGGCTGGCTTTCCCGTGGCGGCCTCCGCTTCGACGACGCTGGCGTAGCGCCCTCGACAGGTGCCTGGATAAACCTCGC
>JAGQIY010000932.1 GCA_020430865.1 Myxococcales bacterium | reverse complement strand
GGGGGTGAGGCGCGCTGCAGTGCCTCCGAGCTGAATCCCTACGGCACCAGCGGCGCGAGCAAGTCGTCGATCAGCGCCTCGTCCAGGTCGAGCGCGCGCGTGGAGCCGCTGAGCAGCGCCTCGGCGAGCTCCGCCTTGCGCGTCTGCAGCCCCACGATCTTCTCCTCGACGGTGCCCTGCGCGAGCAGCCGATGCACGAACACCGGCTTGTCCTGTCCGATTCGGTGAGCGCGATCGGTGGCCTGGGTCTCCGCTGCGGGGTTCCACCACGGGTCGTAGTGGATGACGGTGTCCGCGGCCGTGAGGTTGAGCCCCACCCCGCCCGCCTTGAGGCTGATCAGGAACACCGCGACCTCCCCACGCTGGAAACGCTGGATCTGCGCCTCACGGTCACGTGTGCTGCCCGTGAGCCGTGCGTAGGAGACACCGGAGCGATCCAGATCACTCGCCAGGAGATCGAGCATCTCCACGAACTGCGAGAAGACCAGCACGCTACGCCCTTCGTCGAGCAGCGTCTCGAGCAGCTCGTTGAAGAAGCTGCGCTTGGCGCTGGGCACCTCCGAGCGCCGCGCGAGCTTGACCAGCCTGGGATCACAGCATACCTGACGCAGCTTCAGCAGCGCGTCGAGCACGATGATGCGCGAGAGCGCCACGCCGCGCCGGGCTATTTCCTCGCGGACCTGACCATCGACGAGACGGCGCACGACCTCGTACAGCTCACGCTGCTCCTCTCCCAGCTCGATGTGATGACTGATCAGCGTCTTCGGCGGAAGGTCCGCGGCGACGTCTTGCTTGGTGCGCCGCAGGAGCAGCGGGGCGACGCGTCGGCGCAGCGCTTCCATGCGCGAGGCGTTGCCGTGCTTCTCGATCGGCGTGCGGAACGCCGCCGTGAACGCGCGCTGGCTGCCAAGCGCGCCGGGCGCCGTGAAGTGGAGCTGGCTCCAGAGCTCACCCAGGTGGTTCTCGATCGGGGTGCCGGTGACGGCGATGCGTTGCTGAGCCTTCAGCTTGCGCGCGACCGTCGCGGTCGCCGTCTTCGGGTTCTTGATCGCTTGCGCTTCGTCGAGGATCGCCAGATCCCAGTCGACGCCAGTCAGCAGCTCCTCGTCGCGCTGCAGCAAGGCGTAGCTCGTGAGCACGATGTCGTGGGACTCCACGTCGTCCTGGGACTCGTGGCGCTCCGCTCCGTGCCACAGCAGCGCCTTCAGGCCGGGCGCGAACTCTTCCAGCTGCTCGCGCCAGGCGACGAGGACGCTCGTCGGCGCCACCACCAGGCTGGGGCCTCGCGCCGTCCCTCGGTGTTTTCGCACGGCAATGTGAGCGAGCAGCTGAACGGTCTTTCCGAGGCCCATGTCATCGGCCAACACCGCACCGATGCCGTGGCTGCCCAGCAGCTCGAGCCACGCCAGGCCATCCCACTGGTAGTCTCTCAGCTTCGCGAGGAAGCTCGCCGGCAGCTCCGGACGCGAGAGCTGCGACAGCTGCGTGAGGGTGCCACGCAGCTCCCGCAGCGCGCGACCGGTCCGACTCTCCAGGCCGATCGCCTCGGCCAGCTCCATCGCCTGCCAGCGGGACACCTTGCGCTTACCGCGGTGCTCGCTGCTCGCCAGCTCGACCAGCACGTCGAGCAGCGGCTTCACGCGCGCGTGGGGGACCTGCGTGAAGCGCCCCGACGGAAGGCGCACGACCAGCGAGCCGTGATCGGCGAGCTGCCTGTCGCTGCGCAGCGCCTCGAGCAACAGCGGGAGCAGGCTCATTCGCTCCCCCGCCACCTCGACGCCGAACTCCAGATCGAAGAACTGGTTGTCGGTGGGCTCGAGCTCCGCGAAGTACTCGTCAGGCTCGACGAGGGCGAGGGAGAACGACGGATCCTGAACGACCTCCACGCCTCGGCTTTCCAGCTGCGCAGCACCGTTCAGGAGGAACTCGGCCCACGCCAGCTCGTCCCCCAGGAGCCAGCGGTCGGCTTGCCCGGCGTCGATCGGCTTGAAGCCGGCCTGCCGCACCGAGACGCGTGCCCGATCTTCGGCCTGTGGATCCCGGAGCACGCTCACCCGCTCGTGCTCTCGCTCCACGAGCTGACGATGCGGTGGCTCCGAAGGCCCGTGGAGCGGCACACCACCGTAGACGAACTCCAGGCACGCGACGTGTCGGTCCGGGGCACCGGGGTCGCCGTCGGGGCTGGCCTCGACTTGCTGATTGAGCAGCACCAGGCGAGGCTGAGGTGGGCCTTGGACGACTCGAGCGCCGCGAAGGTCGTCCCCTTCGACTCCCGCCGAGCCGAGGCGCAGCAGCACCCCGGCCACGTGTTCACAGCGTGACTGGCGGGTGCAGTTGCAGGTCAGCTCTCGCCGGAGCGAGCCATGCACGATGTAACCCGCCGAGCCGCGGTGGGGGCTGTGGACACGAGCCTCGATGTAGCCCGACTCCAGCAGCTTCACTGGCTCCTCCACGTGTCCTTCGGCGAGCACCTGCACGCCCGCTGCGCGCGTCGCCTCGGGCAGCCGCTCGTAGGCGCGCCGGGCCAACGCCCGCCATTGCTCAAGCTCCTCGGGCAGCACACCCGCTTGAAACACGCGGCACCATCACCCGGCAAGGACCGATTGGAGAGCGAGCGCTGGAGCGCGCACCGAGAGAACGCATCACACGGCTTAACGGCCCCCTGGACCACGGCGATTAGGGAGCGTTCGTGGGCGGCGCTCAGCCGCAGCGACCCGAAAGGACTCCCCGACCATGACCCGCAAGAATCGCATCATCGCCCTCTCCGTCCTGCTGTTCGGCGCCCTGGCCGGCGCCGCCGCCATCGCCAGCGCCGACCCAGCCGATCCGACCCCCGCTCCTGCAGCCGCATCCGACAAGGCTCCGGCGAAGGGCAAGGCCCACGAGGGCAAGGCCCGCAAGGGTCACCGCCGGGGGACCCCCGAGCAGCACCTCGCCCGCGTGTTCGAGAAGTTCGACGAGAACAACGACGGCAAGCTCACCGCGAGCGAAGTCCCCGAGCGCGCCTGGAACCGCCTGAGCAAGGCCGACACCAACGGCGACGACGCCGTCACCAAGGCCGAGCTGAAGCAGAAGATGGCCGAGCGCAAGGCCAAGCGCGGCGAGCGCAAGGGCAAGCGCGGCGAAGGCAAAGGCAAGCGAGGCCAGAAGGCCGCCGAGTAGTTTCCAAAAATTTCCTCACGGCAACGTGAGCGTCTCCCCTCCCCG
>JAGQIY010000931.1 GCA_020430865.1 Myxococcales bacterium | reverse complement strand
CCCGAATCAAGCGCTTGCATGACACGAAATTGGGCTCGCCGGCGCTCGGTCCAAGCCGGCGTGCGGTGGGCGCAGCTTGCCGCCGCAGCCGGACGGGCTGCCGATGGCTTGGTTGTGGAGGTTCATGTGTTTCCGTATGGTTGGGTGTTCGGGCCAAGGATCCAAGGCTGGGCACCATCGCGTCAGCCTTGGAGTTCGGTCACAGGCTGTCTTGGACCTGCAGCAGCGCGGCGACATCCGGACGCCACCCGAGCAAGCGAAAAACTCGGGAGCGCCCGTGCACCAAGATCTGCGCGGGGATGAGGATCAAGCGATTGACGAAGGATCGGAACGCCATCGTGAGGATCCGTTGTGTCGTGGCTTGCGCCTTCTTCGATGATCGTGAGGGCTGGAGCAACCCGAACCACGCCTTGAGCGACCAAGCCAGGGAAGCGATCACCATGTACGCCCAGTTTGCGTTGAGGGTGTTGAGCGGTGCGTGGAGCGCTCGTACGCCCGTCTTGAGCTGGCTGATGATGTTTTCCTGCTGGCAACGCAAATTTGACTCGGTAACGACTTCGGCCTGAGTCATCTCCAGGTCGTTGGTGACGTAGAAAAAGTACTTGAAGTCCGTGCTGAGCGAGAGCTGCCCGCGCTCCTCGGTGATCATCTTGCGCAGCACGACGACGCGGTACTCACGCTTCGCCTTCGCGGGTTTGTGCAGAAACTCCGCGGTGTCTTCTGCCTCGAGGCGCTTGTTGAGGTACCCGCGCTCTGTGACGATCGCTTGCTTCACTCGTGGCTGCTTCGCGCGTGATTCCTTGCGGATAAATGCTTGGTCCGCCTTTCGCGCGAGGTCCGCGTAGTCGCAAAGCTCTATGTTTTCTGCTCGTTCGACGAACTGCGGGCTGGCATCGTAGCCAAAGACGAAGCGGACGCCGTCTTCGTGCCAGCGATCGAGGTGCGCGGTTTGCGTGAAGTCCGTGTCGCCTCGCAGGAGCACGTCGCTGAAGCCCGCTTGACGTACCAGATCGATGGCGCGATCCAGGTAGGCAGCTGCGCCGTCGTGTGAGGGTCGGTTGCCAGGTCGGTTGATGATGAACAGCGGCTCCTGCGTGTTGGCGAGGGAGACGAGCAGCGGATGGTAGCCCCACACACCTTTGTAGGAGACGTCCATCCCCTCCTTGCACACCCCCGTCGTGCTCAGGATGGTCCCGTCAACGTCGATCCGAGCGGTGTTTTCGCGACGCAGGTGCGCTCGCTTCCACACTGCCACGCGGATACGATTCACGATGTCCATGAGCTGCTGGATGTCTGCCTCCGCGAAGCGGCGGCAGAAGTCGCCAGCCGTCGTGGGGTCCGGGATGGCCCGCGCCCCGAGTGCGCGGAGGAACGCGATGTCGTTGCGTCGCAGCTCGATGTCATCCAGCACCTGGCCGCCGCACAGCAGGTTGTACGCGATGTTGAGAACATGGTCGGACTCGCGGTAGGGCCGGTGGCGATACAGGATCTTCAACTCGCGATCGATGGCACGGGGCAAACCGACAGCGTGCGCGAGCTGATGCATGACGCCGATGCCGCCGCAGGGGATCGCCTCGACGCGTTGGCTCGCTTCGTAGCGCGGCCGATCTGTGGCGAACTCAGGCCGCTCGAGGCGGGGCCGAGCACCACCGTGAAGCGCGCGGAGCCGCGCAGCGATTTTTCTCTTTCCTCGCGAAACCCATATGGCTAGCGTCTTCTTCACCTGAAAAGGGACCCCCGGTGTGGTTGTTTGGTGTGGCAACCCCAACAACACCGGGCTTTTCAGACAAATTCCCGCTCGACGAAGATTCGAGCGCTAGATCGGGG
>JAGQIY010000930.1 GCA_020430865.1 Myxococcales bacterium | reverse complement strand
GACCGAGCGACTTCAGCGTGTCGCTCAGCGTCGCGAGAAGACCGCTCAAGCCCTTCGCCGATTCAGCGACTCGAGCCACCGCGCCGTCGAGAACCTCCGAATCCATGCGACCGAGGTTGTTGGCGAGGTGTGTAAGCACAGGCCGTAGCACGCCATCGATCGCCCCGTCCCGGGCGTTGGCGTCTGCAGCCAGGACGGTGAGCGGATCGTGGGTTCGTGGCGCGTTGACCTTCGTATGGAGCGCGTGGGAGAGAGCCTGAAGGAGCGACGGAGAGTCCGAAGGAGACTGGTTCTTGAGCAGGAAGAGGAAGTCGCTCGTTCGCTTCAGGTCTCCGCGCGCTCGCTCTACGAGGTCAAGGGCTTGAGCGTCCTTCTCGTCCCAGTCGCAGGCTTGCGAGCTGTCCGGCCTCTTGATCATGACGACAAGGTCGGTGTCGTGTTGGAGCCCGTCGAGATGACGTCCCTCGGCGTCGGGACTGATCTCACCTAGGCCCGGTAGGTCAACGAGCACCAGCCGCTGAACGTCATTTGCGGGGAAGGTGCACAGGATCCGCACATTCTGGACCGCCAAGTACAGCGTGTTCGCGGGCTGGCCGTCGGTGGCATAGGTCTTTCGGACGTACGCGCTGATCTGGTCGAGTGGCTTCCGTTCCTCTTGGCCCGAGAGCAGCGAACGGTAGGAGGCGAAGCCAGCATGTGCGGCCTTCAGGTCCTCGAGCATGGTCAGCTGTCGACTTTTCATCAACTCGCGGGCGATGCCGTCGCCAGGTGTCGAAGCCTGGAACGCCTCCGGTGTGGCAGGTGCTGTTCCGAGCCCGATCTCTCTGTAGAACGGGTCGAGGACTTCGCGCCGGTAGGACGTCCAGTCGTGGAACTTCACCAGCGCGATGTTCTGGCTCGAGTGTTCGATCCGGCTTCTGACCGCGGTGACCGGCAGGCCCTCTCCGGTCGGAATCTGCTCATCCCCCAGCCCAGAAAGCCGCTGGAGAAGCGTGCTCTTACCTACTCGGGCCTGCCCGCTCACACCGATGTTGATAGTGCCGCGTTCAAAGCGCGCGCGAACGACAGACATCGCCTGGCGCATCTGTTCGATCTTGGACAGCGGCGAGACGGTTCGGAACTCCTCAAGCAGCGGACGAATCTCGCTGCCGATGGCAGGGTCGTCGACCGCCTCCGCGAGCGTGGATTCTACGGTTCTCAGTGCGGCGTCGAACTTGTCGATGGCGTCGACGTAGCCCCGGACCAGCGGGAGCTGGCTCTGCCGCTCGCTGATCACCGCGTCAATTTTGTTCGCTAGATCGGACATGGGACTCCGAGGCTCATCGAAGGTGGGGCCACGATCCTCGCGGGCCCCGATGAAATGAATCTCGCCTTGATAACTTGGGAAAGCGCTTGACGTCTACTGCCGTTTCGGGGTTTCGACGGGGCGCCACGAGACCTGCTCGAGGTTATCCGATCACCCGCACCCCCACCTCCGCCTCGGCGCCGCGGGCGAGCCCGCGCTCCTTCTGGCAGGCGAGCACGATCGCCCAGAACCGGTCGGCGTGGCCGCGGTTGGTGCGCTCGGCCTCGAAGGTCACGTTGCCCGAGGGCATCACGCGGCGCTTGATGCTGTGGAGCTGGGCGACGAGCTCACGGTCGCGCGGGAGGTCGACGTCGCGGCGCTGGAGCAGGATCTTGAAGTCGGTGCACCACCGCTCCT
>JAGQIY010000929.1 GCA_020430865.1 Myxococcales bacterium | reverse complement strand
GTCCACGCGGCTCTTCTGTTCGCGGCTGCTCAGGCCTTGATCCCGGAGTCTCGCGGAGGCCTCGACGGTGGTGAGCCACTCGTCGACCAGCTCCACGGAGCGACCGGAGCGTTCGGCTAGCTTCGCGGCAAAGGCTCGGGCGCGCCGCGCGCTGACGCCTTCTCGACCATCGAGCTGGCGGGGCAACCCCACGAGGAAGCGCGTGATCTGCTCACTCTCGGCCAGCGCGCAGAGCTCGCTCAAGCAGCGGCCGGGCTGGCGTCCGTCGAGATGCGCCCGTGGATGCGCCATCAGCCCGAGCTCGTCGCTGACCGCCAGGCCGATGCGCACCTTGCCGAAATCCAGGGCTGCCACCCGCATCAGCCCCTGTTAGCACGCACGCCATGGCGACGGAGAGCCGAGAAAGCCCGCACGGAGCAGGTGAGACAGCGTCCGATCGCCTGATTCCCCTCACGAGGTGCGCCATCTTCCTTGACCCTCCCCCCACGAGCGAGCATAAGCCGGGCGCCCTCGCGTGGCAGCGGCGAGGTACAGCTAGGTCCTCGTAACCGATGAGCTTTCGCAGTGTTCAAGGGATGTTCGACATCCTGCCCGTGCAGACCAAGGGCGAGTACCCCGCAGCCATCCGCCAGTGGCAGCGGCTCGAGCGCGCGTTTCGCACCGCGGCGGAGCTGTACGGCTACACGGAAATCCGCACGCCGCTGATCGAGCACACCAAGCTGTTCGTGCGCTCCATCGGCGACACGACCGACGTGGTCGAGAAGGAAATGTACGCCTTCGAGCGCCACCACGATCAGCTGTGCCTGCGCCCCGAGGGCACGGCCAGCGCCGCCCGCGCCTACGTCCAGCACTCGGTCCAGGCGCAAGAGCCGGTGAGTCGCTGGTACTACCTCGGGCCCATGTTCCGTGCGGAGCGAGCCCAGCGGGGCCGCTATCGTCAGTTCTATCAGGCCGGTTGCGAGATCTTCGGGGATCCCGGTCCGGCGTGCGACGCCGAGCTGATCCAGATGCTGGTGAGCCTCTTCCAGGGCCTGGGGATCAGCGACGTCACCGTGCACCTGAACAGCCTCGGTAGCGCGGGCACCCGAGAGCGCTATCGGGACGCGCTCTTGGCCTACCTGACCCCCCACAAAGCCTCGCTGTCGGAGGACTCCCAGCGCCGACTCGAGAAGAACCCGCTCAGGGTGCTCGACTCCAAGGCGCCGGAAGACCAGGCGCTGGTCGCCGCCGCGCCGAAGCTGCTCGAGGTGCTGAGCGACGAGGATCGGGAGCACTTCGAGACCCTCCAACGCTACCTGGACGCCTACGGCGTGCGCTACGAAATCGACCCGACGCTGGTGCGCGGCCTCGACTACTACACGCGCACGTTGTTCGAGCTGAAGTCGAACAGCGGCGATCTGGGGGCCCAGAACACCCTCTGCGGCGGTGGCCGCTACGACAACATGATCAAGAGCTTGGGCGGGGCAGACGTGCCCGCCATCGGCTTCGCGATGGGCCTGGAGCGCATCCTGCTGGCCCTCGGCGAGCAAGCCGAAGAGACGCGAGAGAGCGTGTTCATCGCTCCTCTGGGCAAGGGCGCCATCAGCCAGGCTCTGGTGCTTGGAAGTGAGCTTCGCGTCGCCGGGATCCCCACGGAAGTGGACGGGCGGGGCAACTCGATGAAGAGCATGCTGAGACGGGCGAACCACCTGGGCGCACGCCTGGTGCTGGTGCTCGGCGACGACGAGATCGAGCGCGGGGTGATCCAGCTCAAGGACTTCGGCGGTTCCTCCGAGGGTTCGGGGGGTAAGGCGCAATCGGATGTGCCGAGGACCGACATCGTGGCGGAGGTCAGCAAGCTGCTCTCCAAGGCCTCGGGGGACTCAGCATGAAGCGCCTCGTGGCCCTCGGTGCGCTCGCCCTCGGAGTCTGCGCAGCGCCCCCCGCGTTCGCTCAGGATCCCTACGGCGGTGGCCTGCAGCCCGGCTTCGGCGGCGGTGGACCTCCCCCGGCGCAGGCGCAACCCAAGAAGCCGCCGCCGGGCACCCCAGAGCAGCACGCCGCGAGCGGCGGAGAGAGCTTGTTGCCTCCGGGAACCGAGCCGTCGCTGCCGGCAAACCCGCTGCGGCTGAAGAAGAGCGTCAAGAAGCGCATCGGCACCGACTACTTCCCCGACGACGAGGAGACGGGGCGCTCGCTCAGCGGCTTCGGCAGCGAGGGCGAGACGGAGCGCGACTTCTACGGACTCTACTACCGGGAGCGCTCGAACAAGTACCAGCTCACCACCGTCTTTCCGTTCTGGTTCGAGCGCAAGAAGCTCAGCCTGACCGACCCGACGAAGGTCGACCGCGCTTCGCTCTTCGCCGGGATCTACTACAATCGCCGCAGCGCCGAGCACGCCGACGACGTGCTGTTCCCCTTCTTCTGGAACCTGCGCGACACGGACAGCCGCACGACCGTGGTTGGCCCCTGGGTGAACCGCGAGGCGCCAGGCGAGAGCGACAACTGGCTGGCCCCCCTGTACTTCACGGGCACGCGGCCCGACGGCGGCTACACCATCATTCCGCCCCTGCTCACCTACCTGAACCACGACAAGCACGGCGGCTTCAACCTGATAGGCCCCGCGTTCTGCTCCTGGGAAGGCGGGCCGAGCTGTGACCCGCGCACGGCAAAGGACTTCGACCTCGGCATCGCGCCCCTCTACTTCTACGGTCAGAACGAGCAGACGAAGTACGAGGTCATCCCGCCCCTGCTGCACTACTACCGCTACAACGACCGGGATCTTTCGTGGCTCAATGTCTGGGGCCCGTACTACCGCAAGCACACACAGGAGCGGGACTACTTCCACCTGCTGCCCCTCTACTGGCACATCTGGGGAGAGGACGAGAGCCACACGACGCTCTTCCCGTTCTACCACTACGGGCGCAAGGGCCCGCGAGAGCGCCTGTTCATCAACCCGCTGTGGCTCGACGCGACCGGCGAGAACGGCGAGAAGACCTTCGTCACCTGGGGTTACGCGCGTTACCGCGGCCGCACGTCGCTCGACATGGTCACGCCGCTGTTCTGCCAGTACAGCGATCCGGCCATCGGGCTCGATCAGACGCTGCTGTTCCCGTTCTACTACCGGCGCACCTCTCCGCGGGAGAACAGCATCGCGCTGTTCCCCTTCTACGGTAGCTTCAACACCTACGGCATCAGCCGCACCACGTGGATCACGCCGTTTTTCCAGCACACCTCGAGTCTCACGGGCTGGGAGACGAACATTCATCCCTTCGTCTACCTGGGGCGCAACGGCAACTCGAGCCACACGGTGCTGGCGCCGTTCTTCTGGGATTTCGCTTCCCCGGGGAGTCGCGCGACCGTGGGTTTCCCGCTCTACTGGCGCTTCAGCGACCGCGAAGAGGTCAACCAGCTGGTCGGCAACGTCTACTATCGGGAGAAGAAGCTGGGCAGCGGCCTCGACTGGGAGATCCATATCTTCCCGCTCTTCAGCTACGGCGAGACGCCAGACGGCCACTGGTGGAACGTGCTCTACGGTCTGGCCGGCTACACGCGTCAGGGCGAGACCACGAAGATGCGCACGTTCTGGATCCCGATCACGCTCAGCGAGCCAGCGAAGGCCATTCAGGGTCAGCGCTTCTAGCTTCGCGCGCCTCACGGAGCACTGCTTCGTCACAAAACCGATACACGCTCGTTACAAATCCAGGTCGGCGTGGCACCCTTTTCGGATGCAAATGGCCTGGTTTGGGTTGCTCGGACGCCTGTGCTGGATCGGACTGACGCTGCCACTGATGGCTTGTGGCTCCGAGGGGGAGACCTCCGAGGCCAGCACCAAAGCGCCCGACTACCCCATCACCGAGCAGCGCTACACCACCCTGCAGCAGGTCTGGTGGCCCAAGGAAGTGCCCGCAAGCACCCTCGCTGAGCGCAACGCCGGTACGTTCAAGATCAACGATCTGGATCGCTACACCGAGATGGGTTTCGGCGTGGAGCTGGGACCCGGCGAGCCCTGGATCGAGCACGACGAACTCGCGCCGGGTTGGCAAAGCCACACGCCCGGCACTCGTCGGAGTCTGCTCTTCTTCTGGCACTCCTCCGATCCTCAGGTCGTCGATGAGGAGAGCCCGATCCGCCTCGAAGGGGTTACCGGCTTGAGCATCGGCAGCACTTACCGACCGCAGGATCACCTGGTGACTCAGGCATTCGAGAGCCAGGTCCGCACCGTGCGGGCGATCATGGAGGATCTGCAGCGCCCCTTGGACTTCACGATCGTCACCGGCGACCTCGCCGACGGTGGCCAGCACAACGAGCTCGACTGGGTCTTCAAGATCCTCGAGGGCGGCACCGTCGACCCGGACAGCGGCAAGGACGACGACCCGGTGAAGGGGCCAGGCAACGACTACAACGACCCCTACGTTTCCCGGGGGATCAGTACGCCGTGGTACGCCACGATCGGCAACCACGAGGTTCAGTACACCGGGATCGCCGACGCCAGCCAAGAGGTCCAGGATGCAGCCCAGGGCAGCGACGTGTTCCAGGGTCTGGAGTACTTTGCGGGCATCGCTCCAGCTGACGGGGTCCGGGGCGGCTTCCGCGACGGGTCGACGCTGAACGCCGACGTGACCACCGAGGGACCGACGCCGGCGGATCCAGACCGCTACATCCCAGACCTACCGGAGCTGGTCTCGATCCTCAGCGCGGAGCCCGGAGATCCCGTCGGCCACGGCTACTCGACCGAGGACGTGGACGCCGGCCGTGGTTACTACAGCTTCCGCCCCATCGACGGCCTGCCCTTGCGGTTGATCGCGCTGAACACGCTCTCCCTGGACATCCCGGGGAGCGAGGGCGCGATCGACGACGAGCAGTGGGCGTGGTTTCAGGCCGAGCTCGACGCCGCGGATCAGGCGCACGAGATCGTCTTCGTGGCGAGTCACCACGCGGCGTCGGCGATCAAGCTCGGCGATCACAAGCGAGCAGACGTGGAGTCCCTGATGGCCAGCCACGACAACATCATCCTGCACCTCTGCGGCCACAGCCACACCAGCGACAGCAAGATCATCCTGCCCGACGCCGAGGCCGCCTCCGGCCACCGGGGATACTGGGAAGTGCAGACCCCGTCGACCCTGGATTTCCCCATGCAAACGCGCTTCTGGGAGCTGGTCGACGAGGGCGACGGCTTCGTCACGCTGTACGCGACGATCCTCGAACAGAACGCGCCCGAAGACAGCCTGGCCCACCAGGCGCGCCAGATCGCTGCCGGCCACGGCTGGTTCCAGAACGCGAAGCTGCGCGAGGACTTCGACATGCGCAAGGCGCACCGCAACCTGAAGCTGCACTTCAAGCTGCCTGACGACGTCGCCGCCGCCATCGCTTCGGCTCCCGCGCAGGACTCCATCGCCTCCGAAGACACCCTGGCGAGCTACTGAGACTCTGCAACACAGCCTTGTCGATGGATGAGCCGACGCGCCCGGCGTCGACCCAAGGGCTCCTCGAGGCCGATCATCGAGCAGGCGGCGTTCGGGCAGTCTGGCTGATCAGCCTGCGGAGCCGCCCGTCCCTGGAAGCGTTTCGTCGCAGCGCCGCAGTACGTGAAGCAGAAGCCCCAGCGAGAGCAGCGCCGCAACCACCGCGGAGCCACCGTAGCCGATCAGGGGCGGCGTGTTCGCGACCTCCGGGAGCAGCCCGAGATTGCCACCAGCTGCGAGCAACAGGTGGACTCCCCAGAACCCGGCAACGCCGCGGCCAATCGCCCGCGCCTCGAGGCTCGAGGCCTTGATCCCTATCCACGCCGCGACGCCAGTGACGACCACGTTGAGCAACACGACGGCGCCGAGCGCCAGCCAGCCGGCCTGGTGCCCGACGAAGGCATAGGGCGCCTCGAAGGCGTTCACGCCATGGCGCGCGGGCCAAGGCGCATCTGCTCCCCACCAGCCGCCCTCCTTCACCAGGCGGCGCAGTTCCAGGATGCGCCAGCCCGCGCCCCGGGCGTCGGCGACCGGAGACAACCAGCCCCTCAGTCTCGCCAGCTGGTAGGGCTGAAGCCACGAGAGTTGAATCCCTACGGCAACTCCGAGGACGCCGGCTAGCGCGCCCTTCTGCGCGCCAGACCAGGCCATGGCGGACAGGCCGCTCGAGGCAACGACCAGCCAGACCAGCGCCGGCGCCGGACCCACCAACAGGAACAGGACAGCCACACCCAGCGTGAACGCGCCGAGGCCGCACCAGGTTGCCCAGCTGGGGCGTCGTCCTCTCGAAGCCGCCGCGAGGCGGCTCACGCAGGGGAGCATCCCGGCCACGATCACGTCGCTCGGGCGAAGCCAGGTGTGGCTCGCCCAGTGGAGGTGGAGCAGCAACCCGAGCGCCAGCGCGATTGCCAGGGGATAGGCGGTTCGGCTCAGCAAGTGAGCCGGACAGAGCGCCACAGCCGAGGCGAGCAGGAGTCCCAACGCAGCCCAGCTCAGCTGGCGAGCGAGGAGGTCCTGGTAGGTGTAGTGAACCATCGCGTGGCGCAACACGAACAGACCCACGACACCGAGCAGCGCACTGGCCAGCGCTGCGGCCGCGCCGAGCGCAACGCGGCGCCGCACATCGAGTTCCCCTGCCATGGGTCCCGGAACGCCGTTCGAGCCTGGCCTAGTCCTTACAGCGCTCTCTCACCCCCGAACCAGACGCCGAAACCACTATCGCAAACGGGACTCTGCGAGGCGACGGTGGCCGCTTACTTGGCCCCAAAATCGCGAACGCGGGCCCCCGAAGGAACCCGCGCTGGGGTAGGGCCGACCGAGGGGTCGCGCTCAGTCCACGTCGGAACAGCAGCGGAAGCCGGTCTCGGTGCCGTTGTAGTAGCGGTCGTGAGCCGTCTGGGCGGCGCGACAGAAGTTCCGGCTGGGCTGCCAGTATGCGCCCTTCATCGCCGGGCGCGCCGGCGTGGAGCCATCGATGGTCACGAACTCCTCGAGGTTTCCGGCCATGTCGCGCACGCCGAAGGGGCTCACGCAGCGATTGTAGGTGCCTGGCGGGACGCGGCGATCCTTCAGGTTGCCCTCGGCATCCACGAGATCCGTGTGATCCGCGTTGCAGGCGGTGGGGTCGCGCTTGAACCCGTAGGGATACGGGCGCATCTCCTCGCCCTCGCAGGCGAAGTTCCACTCGCTCTCCATGCACACCCGCTTGCCCTGAGCGCGGCAAGTCTGATCGGCGTGGGTCCAGCTCTTGTGGTTCTCGGGCAAGCTGCTGTTCGGCGCGACGTACTCGTCGCGGTCGATGCAGAACTTCATCTTCTTCTTCGGCCCCTCGCACTCCGCGGGCTGCTTGTACTCGGCGCAGCGGAACTTCTCGAAGCGGCCAGGCGGGTCGAGGTAGCGCAGACAGGTCTGCTTCACCTTCGGACAGTACTCGCCCTCCACCAGCACCATGTTCGCAGGACACGCATCGTCCTCGCTCACGGGGGCGGTCTTCGCTTCCGGAGCGGGCGCAACGTTGGCCAGAGGCTGGGCCTCGTCAACGCTCTCCTGCGGCGCCATGGACTCCGTCGCTTGGTTGGCCTCATCGAGCTGAAGCGCGCGCGGCTCAGGCGATGGGCGGTCACAGGCGGCCAGGGCGAAAGCTCCGACCGTCAACCAGAGGGGTAGCTGGATGGGACGCAAAGCCAGGCGATTCTGCGTGAGCCCCCTGGGAAGTCAAGGTGGGGGCTCGGTCGAGTGGCTGATTCGTGACACTGGGTGCGAGCTGTAGGTGGCGAACCTTCAACCCTGAAGAATCACTTGAATAAGCAGGATTAGCTGCGTGACTTCGG
>JAGQIY010000928.1 GCA_020430865.1 Myxococcales bacterium | reverse complement strand
CCCTCCCCCTCTTGGGAAGTGGGCTCGGTGGCGGGCGAGAGTACGCCGCGGGCCCCCACACTACAACCCCGCGAAACTAGCGTTTCTCCTTGACTTCCGCGGCCTTCCTTAGGTGCTCGAGGAGCTGACGCTGGCGCGCCACGACGCGTCGATTCGCACCCAGAGCGGCACCTCGATCGAGCGCTCGCTCGGCCTCGTCGTAGCGGCCGAGGCGGAGGAACGCCCAGCTCTGACCGAGGTACCCCGCGGCAAATCGCGGACGCGCGGCAAGCAGGGCGGAGTAGTGGACGAGCGCAACGCTCGGTTGGTCCTGCTGGACCGCCAGCGAGGCCAGCCCGAGGTGGTTCTCGACCGCGCCAGGGTCGGCCCTCAGCCCGTTCGTGTAGGCCTCGCGCGCACCCTCCATGTCTCCCAGCCGTGCCCGGACCAGGCCCAGCGCGTGCCAGACCTCGGCGTCCCGGGGATCGCGGCGAGCCGCTTCTCGCAGTCGGGGTTCTGCGATCTCGACTTCGCCCCAGCGGGCCGCTCGCAGCCCCGCGGTCTTCGGACCGCGGACGTCCTCCGGAGCCACCTCGGAGGCGGCGTCGTAGAGCGCGAGCGCCTCTTCGTAGCGGTGGCTCAGTTCGAAGGCGTGACCCAGCTCGATATAAGGCAGCGGATCGCCCTCGGGCAACGCCTTGCGCAGCCGCTCGGTCTCTTCTCTCGCCTCGCCGAGCTGCCCCGAGGCGGCGAGCACCCGGATCAACAGCTGCCGTTCCGCGATCGCGTCCGGGTGCTGTCGCAAGTGCTCACGCAGTAGCCGCGTGGCCTCCGCGTAGTTGCGTCGCTCCATCGCCACAGCGGCGCGCTGCCTGACGCTGGGTTGCACGCCAGCGCACGCCAGCGCCAGACCCGCGCCCATTCCGATCGACCAAAGCTCACGCGACACGTGGCGCGCAGTATGTCTCATGCAGCGCGGTCGTGGGGGGACGTGTGTCGCGACGCGCAACGAGGCGCCTCTCCCCCAAAGAAAAGCCAAGAAGCAGTACCCAGCGGGCGAGCTGGCCTGCGGGTGAAGTGCGAGAACGCTCCCGTCGCTCGAAGGAGGAGGCGCTGCGCGGCTGCGGCGACTACGAGGATCCGTTGCCCACGAAGGCTGCGCTTGCGGGCAAGGCCGGGCCCGGCTACTCCCCGCAGGATGTTGGCAAAAGACATCCAGCAGGTTGGGGTGATTGGGGCTGGCCAGATGGGCGGAGGAATAGCGCAGGTGTGCGCCGCCACGGGGCTCGAGGTGAAGCTCAGCGATGCTTCGCTGGAACGCGCTCAGGGCGGCAAGGACAAGATCGCCAAGATCCTCCAGAAGCAGGTCGACAAGGGCAAGCTCGAGGCCAGCGCGCGGCAGGCGCTCCTGGATCGCATCCAGCCCGTAGACAGCGTGAAGGAGTTCGCAGACTGCGATCTCGTCGTGGAAGCAGCGACCGAAGACGTCGAGACGAAGATCCGCATCTTCAAGGGCGCCGACGACGTGATGAAGCCGGGAGCGCTGCTGGCATCGAATACGTCCAGCATCTCGATCACCCGCTTGGCAGGACAGACGAGTCGCCCCGAGCAGGTCATCGGCATGCACTTCATGAACCCGGTGCCGTTGATGAAGCTCGTCGAAATCGTGCGCGGCGTGCAAACCAACGCGGAAACGATGAAGACGGTGAGCGCGCTGGCGGAGCGCCTCGGCAAGACCGTGATCCACAGCAAGGATCAGCCAGGCTTCGTCGTGAACCGCATGCTGGTGCCGTTCCTCAACGAGGCCTGCTTCGTGCTGCAGGAAGGCCTGGGGACACCGGAGGACATCGACCAGGGCGCGAAGCTTGGTCTGAACCACCCCATGGGGCCGCTGGAGCTCGCGGATCTGATCGGGCTCGACACGCTGCTCTTCATCGCCGAGGTGCTGCACCGTGAGTTCGGTGACGACAAGTACCGCCCGGCGACGCTCCTCAGGAACCTGGTGGCTGCTGGCTGGTACGGACGCAAGGTGGGGCGCGGCTTCTACGTGTACGACGAGCGCGGTCAGAAGACGGGCCGCGCCTTCGAGCACTGATCTGTTGTTGCTACAAGGAAACGAAGAATGAGCTACGAAACACTGCTGGTCGAGCGGACCGAGTTGGAGTCCGGGGGGGAGATCGTTCACCTGGTGATCAATCGTCCCGAGAAGCTCAATGCGTTGAATCCGCGAGTCTTGAGCGAGCTATCCAGCGCCATCGTCGACCTCAGCGCGGAAACGCGGGTGGTGATCCTGAGGAGCTCGGGGGACAAGGCCTTCGTCGCCGGCGCAGACATCGCCGCGATGAGCGAGATGAGCGTGCCCCAGGCGAAGGCCTTCACCGACCAGGGACACGCCCTGGGACGCCTGCTCGAAGGACTTCACTGTCCAGTGATCGCCCAGGTTCAAGGGTTCGCGCTGGGCGGTGGCTGCGAGCTCGCCTTGGCCTGCGACTTCATCTACGCGTCGGAAAAGGCGCGCTTCGGCCAGCCCGAGGTCAATCTAGGGCTCATGCCGGGCTTCGGCGGAACCCAGCGCCTGAGCCGTCGCGTGGGCCTCGGGATGGCTCGAGAGCTCGTCTACACCGGCCGTCAGATCAAGGCTGACGAGGCGCTGCGCATCGGACTCGTGAACGCGGTCTTTCCTGCCGAGGACTTGGCGGAGAAGGTGCTCGAGACGGCGAAGCTGATTGCCAGCAAGGCGCCCATAGCCGTCAGCTCGAGCAAGCGTGTATTCGAGCGCGGCTTCGACGCCGATCTGATCACCGCCAACGAACTGGAGGCGATGGCCTTCAGCGCGCTCTTCGGCACGGAAGATCAGCGGGAAGGCACCAAGGCCTTCGTCGAGAAGCGCGCGCCCGTGTTCAAGGGCCGCTAAGTCCTTGACGCTGAACAGACGCCCCGAATACCTGAGAATCGAATGTCCGCGCGCAAGAGCAAGTCCGAGGCGACCGAGCTGGTCAAGATGTCTACCTTGGCCAAGCTGAGCGGGGTGCCCGCCGCCACCATCAAGCACTACTTGCGTGAAGGTCTACTCCCCCCGCCCGCCAAGCGCACTAGCCGCAACATGGCGTTCTACGACCCCGAGCTGGTGGGCCGTATCCAGAACATCAAGGCCCTGCAGCGCGAGCACTTCCTCCCTCTGAAGGTCATCAAGGAGATGATGGACGAGGGTCACTCGATGGTGCAGAGCGAGGCGACGACAGCCGCGAGCATCGCCAAGGTCTTGCAGCGCTCTGCGCCCAAGCACAGCAAGTCCCGCACACAGCTCCTCGAGAGCGGGGTCGCCGAAGGCGACCTCGAGATGATGAAGATGTTGAAGCTGGTGTCTCCCGACGGCAGCGGCGGCGAAGAAGAGTACAGCGGCGACGACCTCGCGCTGCTGCGCTTGCTCGGGCGGGCGCGCAGGGTCGGCATCAGCCCCGAGATGCTCCCAACGAATATCCTCGCGGATTACCTGGAGGCGATCCGGGCCCTGGTT
>JAGQIY010000927.1 GCA_020430865.1 Myxococcales bacterium | reverse complement strand
GTCCCGACCAGCGCTTGGCGCACGCTCGCGTCGACCAGGGGTGGGGGAGCTACCTCCGCACCCGCGACGTCAGAGACACCACGAGCGCCCGCTCGCGAGTCCTCATCGGCCTGCCCCTCACCGCTCATCGCGGCTTCGCTTTACCATGGTTCGGCGCGGGAAAGTCAACGCTCCCTCGGGCGGCCCACACTGTGCCTCGACGAACGTCGATTGTCGTATATGTTGAGGACCGTGAACCGGAAGCGCCTCGACAAGGCCCGCGCCAAGCGGGATGCGAAGCGCCGAGCGGAACAGCGTCGCGCGACTGACGTGCGAGCGTCCGCACGGGCGCCTCTCGACAGGAGTCAGATCGAGGCGCTGGCTGGCTTCACGCCGCGCGACGGCACGCGGCTCGGTGTGATCCTGGGTGGCAGTCGCTTCGAGGGCTCGAGCGGCGCGCTCTGCACGCTGGACGTCCTGGACCTGGACCAGGCCGCGTTCGCCGCACCGGGCCAGATCGCCGCGCTATCTCTCGAGGAGCGCGTGAAGGCCGCGATGCCCGGATTGCGGCGCCTGACCCTGAAATTCTTGCCGCACGGAATGGCGATCAACCCGTTGCGCCCGGCGGAATCGGCGTGGTTCGAGAAGTGGGGGCCAGGCGCGGCCTACCTCGACGTCGCTGCTGGGAGCGTCCTGGAGACCATCGCGGCGCTGCCTGGCCATCAGTTCTACGGACACGGGGCGTTCTCACCCGATGCCTCCAGGTTGTTCGTCGTCGAGACCAACCTGGAGACACGGGACGGCGTGATCAGCGTCCGTGACCCCAGCGATGGGTTCAAGCCGCTGGGCGAGTTCCCGAGCTTCGGAAAGAAGCCCCATGACTGCGTGCTGCTGCGCGATGAGGGGCTGCTCGCGGTGACGAACGGCGGAGGCCCTCTCGGCAGCGACGACTCTGGCAACGTCAGCTTCATCGAGGTCGAGTCGGGGCGCCTCGTCGAGCAGCTGATCGTCTCCGATGTCCGTCGCAACGCCGGGCACGTCGCGCTCGACGCAAAGCGCAACCTCGCGATGGTATCCGCGCCGCGTGAAGGGCTGAGTCCTTCGGAGCTCGGCGGCGTCACGCTTCGCGCTGCGGGGAAGCAGCGCTGGACCCACGTGAACCAACCTCCGGAGGTCACTCAGCGTATGCTGGGCGAGTCGCTCAGCGTGTGCATCGACGTCGCAACGGACACGGCCTGGGTCACCAACCCCACTGGAGACCTGCTCAGCGCCTGGCGACTGCGCGACAACGCTCTGGTGCGTAGCCAGGACCTGCCTGCGGCGCGTGGTGTCTGCTTGAGCCTCGATCAGAGCATGCTCTGTGTATCTCACGCAGAGGGGGCCGAGCTGGCCTTGTTGGCGCCTGACACTGGAGCGCTGCTCTCGCTGCAGCCGCTCGCGCTGCGAGTTTTCGGCGGATCACACCTCTACGCCTGGGCCTATCCGGGTCAGTAATCCCTGCGGAATCAAACGCCGCGCTGCGTCGATGGCAGCGCTGCGTGGCACGACGCCTGGCGCTGAATCGCGGTCGTCCCTGATTCCCGAGCACGTGTCGATTCAGTCGGTGTAGGCTGCGGGGCTCCGACAGGTATCTCTACGTGGAACTTCCGATCTCGCTCATCACCTACGCCATCTTGCTCGGCCATCTGCGCCACTTCCCGAAGGAGCGTCACGCGGAGGTGCTACGCCGACTGGACTTCGAGCCTGGAGAGTGGCCGGCCTACGCGGCACGTGGGGAGCAGGCGCTGCTCGCGGCGATGGAGTCGGGGGAGGACACGGGTGATTTCACCCAGACGCTCGGGGAGACGAAGCGCGAGCTCAAGAAGCGGGACCCGACCGTGGAGGAGCTCCCTCTGGATCAGCCGTCGGCGCCGGCTCCCGAGGAGGGGCCGCCCCGCACGATGCGTCTGCGGGATCTCGATCCGGTGGAGTTCCTGAACGTGTTGAGTTCCCGTATGGGAAAGCAGGGCTTGGAGGTCGCTGGTCCGCAGGCAGACCTCGCTGGGTTCGACTTGCACCCTGGTCCCAGACCAGAGGTCCCGCCTCTGCCGCCGCTCCCGCCCCGCCGGGTCCCGTCCCCGCCGGCGGCCGTCGCTCCGCCGCCGCTGGTCACGCCGGCCGAGCCCACGATCTCTCCAGCGGACGAGGCGAAGCGACGCACGCGCGCCGCGAAGGCGATGTTCGAATCCACCAAGGTGAGTCCCAGCTCGGAGCGCATGGCACCGACGAGTGCGCCCCGCGTGGACGTCACCGTTCAGGTCAGCGCGACCCCGGCTCCCGCCGCTGGCCTTGGAGAGCAGGCCCCCCCACCTCCACCGGCTGATGAGGCCTCACCCGCCACTCAGATGGTGAGGCCGGAGGAGGCAGCGTTCCCCGGGACCGAGCTGCCGACGCTCTCGATCTTCGAGTTCGCGAATCTATGCGCGGAGTTCAACGTGTGCGGTGACGCGAACAAGGTCGGCGTGCGGCAGAAGTATGGGATCCATACGGAAGCGCTTCGTCTTGCGTTGCTCGACGTCTGGCGTACCCGCCTCGTGCAAGACCCGAGCGAGCTCGCGGAGTGGAAGCAACAGTTCGACGCCGCGACGCGACACTGGCAACAGCTCTACAAGAGGTAACGCTGATGGGACCGACAGGAAGTCGAAGCATGCGACACAGGCTCGAGCTCGAGGGGGGCGTGCCGAATCACGTGGTCGTCTACGAGGGCAGGGAGCGGCTGGGGCAAGTCTATCGCTTTCAGGTGCACTTCCTGCTGGAGAACTCGGTCGAGATCGAGCTGAGTGAGCTGGTGGGTCAACGGGCCACGCTGACGACCGAGAGCGAGGACTTCGACCCGTTCGTCAATCACGGTGTCGTGGCCGCGGTGGAGCTGGTGGAGGTCTTCGATCAGTTCAGCCTGTACCGCATCGAAATCGTCCCCGAGGTGTGGCGAGCAGCGCTCTCGCGCCACACTCGCGTGTTCGTCGATGTGAACGTCAAGGAGCTGCTCGCCGCCATGTTCCGCTTCCTGGGACTGTCCGCCGAGCAGGTGCGGCTAGCGTTCAGCGCCAATGGACACCGCAGCTACCCGCAGATCTGTCAGTTCGAGGAGAGCGACCTCGACTTCATGACGCGCTGGATGGAGAAGGAAGGCCTTCATTACTACTTCGAGCAGAAGGGCAGCGAGGAGTGCCTGGTGGTCGTCGATGGTCCCCCCGCGTCCCAGGAGCTGGCCGATTCCCCGGTAGCGTTCTCCACGGCTGCGGATCGCAAGCACAGCTCGATCACCCGCTTTCGGCCGCGATCCCAGCTACAAACACGCGAGCTCGAGGTCAGAGGCTACGACTCGGCCAATCCTGCGACCCCCGCGGAGGCCACGCTCGATCTCGGAGGAAAGCGCGCGGGGTTGGGGGTGAGTGTTGCTCTGTCGAACGAGATCCCCGAGCCCAAGGTCGATCGGGAGGTGCGACTGCTACAGCAGATCGAGCTGGCTCGACGCCTGGTTTTCGCTGGAGAGGCCAACGTCCCATTCTTTCGTTCCGGATATCACTTCCGCGGGGAAGGGCATCTCCTGCCGCGGATGGATGGCGAGTACTACGTCACGGAGGTTCAGCACCACGCGGTCCAGCCTTGCGACGACTGCCCCGCTGCGCTGGAAGTGCTGGAGCTGCAGGTGCAGGACGCGTTCTATACGTGCAAGTTCGAGTGTGTTCGCGGCGATGTCGTGTTCCGGGTCCCACGCACGACGGCGGTGCCCCGCGTCTACGGGACCCTGAGCGGTGTGGTCGACGGAGCCGATGAGACCAGCGACTACGCCCAGCTCGACGATCAGGGTCGCTACAAGGTCCGGCTGCGCTTCGACGAGGAGCACAAGGTCGATGGCGCGCGCTCGATGTGGGTGCGTATGGTTCAGAATCACGCTGGCAATCCCGAAGGGCTGCATTTCCCACTGCGCAAGGGCACCGAGGTGATGCTGGTGTTCCTGGGTGGCGATCCCGACCAGCCGCTGATCGTCGGCGCCGTTCCCAACGCCTTGACCCGGAGTCCGGTGATCCAGACCAACCAGACCCAGAACGTCTTGCACACCTCGGGAGGGAACCGCTTCGAGCTCGAAGACCTGCTGGATCAGCAGCACATCGACCTCAAGACTCCCAGCGAGGAAACCGAGCTCTACATGGGCGCGGCGCGCGTGGAAGGGTCGCTGAGCTACAACTTGATCGAGAAGACGACTGGCGATGGCTTCCTGCAGACCGGGCGCAACTACGACGTGACGATCGGTGGAACGCACACCGAGAGGATCACCGGCGCTGTCAGGCAAACCTACGAGAGCAAGCGCACCACCAGCGTCGCGGACGACGTGGTCGAGCTGTTCAACAAGAACCAGCGAACCAAGATCCTCGAGGACGTGAACTGGGAGGTGGTCGGCGACTACCAAGGCCACGCGCACGGCGACTACACGTTGAAGGTCGATGGCGACTACAAGGTCGACTACGACGCGGACAACGTCACGACGGTCCACGGCAACTCCTCGACGACGCTCATGGGCGCCACCAACGAGAATTTCCTGGGCGCCGTCAACAGCAACCACGCCGCCGCGGTGAACTCGAACTTCGGCGGCCTGGTAGCCAACACCTTCGTCGCTGGCTACGCGAACCTGAACCTCGCGGCTGGCGTGGACATCAACGCCGGAGTCCCCCTCGCGGTGAACGTGGCTGGCAGCTTGACCTGCGATCTTGCCCTCGCCGGCTCGCTGTTCGTTGGCGGAACCCTGGACCTGCGCCTCGCGGTCGACATCACCATCGCCCTGTGCTCGCTGAGTGTGACGGGTCTCGCCGCCTGCGAGAACGTCATCTACCTGAACAACAACATGATCGACTGCTCCGGTAAGCTGTTCGACCTGAAGCAGGCGATCATCGACTATCGCAAGGCTGACACGACGGTAGAAGGCTAGCCGTGCAGATCATCAAGCCTTTCCGCGTCAGCGTCCTGCACCGCTGCTTCGAGAACGAGGGACGACCCTACTTCTCCGTTGCGCTGATGCTTTTGTTTCCGCTCGGGAACGAAGAGCCGGAGTTGCGTACCGAGAAGGAACTCTGGGGGCTGGTCGGGGAGGAGTTCGCGAACACGGTGCTCGACACCGGTATGCCAAAGCAGGTGGGCGAGTTCCTGTTGCAGGCCGTGGCGCATCCGCAGGGCTCGGCGTCCGCGTGCCGCGTGCGAGCGAAGCTCGGCGCCGCGGAGCGCACTCTGTACGTCTCGGGTGACCGCTACTGGAAGGACGGCAAGGCCACGGAGGCGAAGCCCTTCGAGGAGATGCCGATCAGCTGGGAGAACGCCTACGGAGGGGAGGGCTTCGACAAGAACCCGCTGGGGAAGGGCTTCGCGCCAAGGGGCCAAGAGCACCACTTCCGTCCTCTGCCCAACATCGAGAACCCCGAACAGCTCCTCAGATCGCCGACCAAACACCCGGAGCCCGTTGGGTTCCTACCGGTGCCGATGGAGAACCCGGAGCGCCTGGGGAAGCTCGGCACCTTCGACGAACGCTGGCTACAGACGCGATTCCCCGGCTTCGCGGCGGACATGGACTGGAGCTACTTCAACGCCGCTCAGCCAGCGCAGCGCATCGATGGCTACTGGAGTGGAGACGAGGCTTACGAGCTGGAGAACCTGGTGCCAGGCGCGTCCCTCGTCGAAGGCAGGCTGCCAGGAGCCACGGCGCGCTGCTTCATCCAGCGTCGTGGACAGGACGCCCTGGAAGAGCTGCGGACTCGCCTGGATACGGTGTTCTTCATCCCGCACCGCGAGCGCGGCATCCTGATCTACCGGGCAGCGGTTGCGGTGACGGAAGACGACGCGAGCGACATCGAGCGCATGATGGTCGCCGCGGAATGGCGACGTGCCCCGCGGGATCTCACCCACTACGCCGACGTCTTCAAGCGACGGGTGGATCCAGAGAACGGCTATCTCGAGGCGCTTCGCGAGAGCGACTTGATGCCCGATCGCCTGCCCAAGGGCGCGCTTGGCGAACCGCCCGTCCCCCGCGAGGGGCTACGCAAGCAAGCGGCCAAGCGCAGGGTGCTGGAGGAGCTCGAGAACGCCCGGGAGCTGCTGAGGCGCGCCGGTCAGGACCCAGACGCGCTCCTGCCCAAGATCCCCGAGGAAGAAGACGTCTCCGTCGACCCCGAGGACATCCCCGACCAGGTACGCATCATGCGCGGGCTCCTGGAGGAGAAGAAGCAGGAGGCGGACGAGCGGCGCGTCGCCTTGGAGGCTCAGGCGAGGGAGACGTGTCAGAAGCACGGGATCGACTTCGACGACGCCGTGGCCCGCGGCCAAGCAGAAGGAGGCGGGCCGCCGAAGCTCAAGCAGAAGCTCGATCTCGAGAGCGTGAAGCAGCGTCTGAAGGCGGTCGCGGCCTCCGGGGTGGACGTGCCGGGCCTCGAGAAGCTCGAGGATCCCGAGCTGTTGAAGAAGCTCGACCGGGCCGAGGACAAGCTGCTCGAGACGTACCAGAAGCACGCGCATCTCTTTCCCGCCGCCGCTCCGCTGACCCCCGAAGTCGCGAAGCAGCGGGGCGAGGAGCTGATCGCCGCGGCGCGAGCGGGGGAGAACCTCTGGCGTCGCGACTTCACCCGCGCCGACCTCCGGGGCGTCGCGCTGGACGAGCTGAACCTCAGCGGCGCGTTCCTCGAGGGGGCGGATCTCAGCGGCGCGAGCCTGGTGGGCTGTGAGCTATCGGACGTGGTGCTGGCGCGAGCTCGGCTCGATGCAGCGGACCTGTCAGGGGCGACGCTCGAGCGGGCGAACCTGGCGGAGGCCGACCTGCGCGGAACATGCTTCGCCCGCGCACGGATGCAGGGCTGCACGCTGATGCGCTCGAAGCTCGAGCGAGCGAACTTCGAGGCCGCGCACCTGGAAGGCTGCAATCTCCTGGAGGCCGAGCTCGAGCGGACGAACTTCGAGCAGGCGCTCTTGCCGGACGTGTACTTCATTCGTCAGGCGCTCAGCGGGTGTCGATTCGCTGCTGCCGACCTGAGCAAGGCCGCCTTTCTCGAGGTCCAGGCAGTGGGTGTGTCGTTCGATGAGGCCAGGCTTCCCCGCGCGACCTTCATCAGCTGCGGCCTGGCAGGGTCGACCTGGGTGCGCGCGGACCTGAGCGCAGCGACGTTGGCCAAGGGCTGCGATCTGCAGGACGCCGATTTCCGCTGGGCAGGCCTCGAGCGAGCGACCCTGGCGGGATCGTGCCTTGCTCGTTCGAATTTCGGCGAGGCGAGGCTCTTGATGGCGAATCTCAGCGAGGTCGACGCTCAGGAATGCAAATTTTACCGTGCGGATTTGAGGCGGGCGACGCTCTCGAGATCCGATCTGCGTGGTGCCATCCTGGCCAGCGCCAATGCCATGGAGGCGCTCCTGGACCACGCCGACCTGCGAGGCGTCGATCTGCGAGGCGCGAACCTGTTTCGTAGCGATCTGTCGAAGGTCCGCGTGGACAAGGCGACGCTGCTGACCGACGCCCTGGTGGAGCAGGCGCGCGTCGTGGGGAGGCGTGAAGATGCCACGACGTAGTCTTCGGGAGCAGCTGGAGCACGACTGCGCTCGGGCTCAGCCCGTGAGCGGTCAGTCGCTGGCGGGCCTCGACCTGTCTGGAGCCGACCTAAAGGCTGCGACGCTCGAGAGCGTGGACCTGAGCGGCGCGAACCTGCGCGGCGCCGATCTGCGGGAGGCGGTGCTGTCGGGATGCAAGCTATCCGGTGCCCGACTCGACGAAGCCAGGCTGACTCACAGCGTGTGGCACGACTGCGTCGCGAGCGAGGCGTGCTTCGGCGGCGCCGACCTGCGGGAGGCGCAGGTGTTCAATTCCGACCTGACCGGCGCCGACTTCCGCGACAGCCAGCTGCGCAACGTGAACTTCGTGCGAGGCAAGCTCGGCGGAGCGAACTTCAGCCGGACGCGCAGCGAGTGCCTGAGCATCCTGGATAGTGACACCGCGGGCATCGATCTGAGCGGGGCGCTGCTGCTGCGCTGCTTGATCATGGATGCGGACTTCACCCGAGCCTCCTTGCTCGGCACCCACCTGAGAGCCGCGGTCTGGATGCGGGTCAAGCTTTGTGG
>JAGQIY010000096.1 GCA_020430865.1 Myxococcales bacterium | reverse complement strand
GGGGCCTGCTACCCGGCGCACCGACGCTTACCGGGACGGGACTCTCACCCGCTGGAGAAACGCAGCTAGCGAAACACCCAGCATCCTGCGAACAGGTTTCCAAGTCTTTCGCGTCACGGCGCACCATCCGTGCAAGTTAGCACAGGCGCGACCCCTCTCTCTATTGTCCTGTCTCCGTGGTTCGCTGCCCTGGAACCGTTCTTGAGACGAGGAGACGCTACATCGTCACATCAGCGTAGCGCGGGCTGTTCCTCCCCCCAGAAGGAGGCTTCGAAGATGGCCCCCCGTCAGTTCCCTGCGGCAGCATCCAGGAAAGCGGGGCGCTCGCCACCGCCGTGCAGCAGGATGCTCGCGCCGCTGAGGTAGCTGGCAAGCGGAGACGCCAGGAACACGCAAGCATCGCCGACGTCCCGGGGCTTGGCCATGCGTCCGAGGGGCACTGTCGCGGCGACGCGAGCGACCCCTTCGGCGTCGCCGTAGTGGAGTTCGGCTTGCTCCGTCTGGACCAGGCCCACGGTGATGGCGTTGACGCGCACCTTGGGGGCCCACTCGACGGCCAGGGATTGGGTGAGGTTCAACAGGCCAGCCTTGGCCGCACCGTAGGCCGCCGTGCCCGGCGATGGGCGCACGCCGCTGACGCTGGCGATGTTGATGATGTTGCCGCCGCCAGGCTGACTCTGCATCTGACTGTTGGCGATCTGGCAGAAGTTGAGCGGCGCCAGCAAGTTCAAGCGAATGATCGCCTCACTGAAGCGGGGCGAGGCCTTGTCCGCCTCGACGAAGGGCGAGCCTCCGGCGTTGTTGACCAGCACCGAGAGCTTGCCGTGACGCTCGACACAGCCGGCCACGACGCGCTCGATCTGCTCGATGTCCCGCACGTCGGCCTCGACGAAGCTCGCCTGCCGTCCGTCGGCCTTGGGCAGCGTCTCCGGCACCTTGCGCGCGCAGATCACCACGTCCGCGCCCGCCTCGAGGAAACGCTGCGCGATCCCCCGCCCGATGCCCTTGCTGCCACCAGTGACGATCACGGCCTGGCCCGATAGGTCGAGTGTGTCTTGCATGGTCCTGTGCCTTGGAATAGCGTGCAGTAGAACACGTTCTAGCGAGCGAGGTGAACCGCTATCTCACCCCCTGAGTCGCTAGCCAACGCCTGGAGCAGTCGATGATCAGCACTCAGATCGAACACGGGATCGCGTCCGTCGTGATGAACAACCCCCCGGTGAATGCGCTCCCGGTGAGCGGCTGGTTCGAGCTGGCCAAGCAGGTGACAGAAGCCGGACAGAACCCCGAGGTGCGGGTCGTGGTGCTGCGGGCCGAGGGGCGCGGCTTCAACGCGGGGGTCGACATCAAGGAGATGCAAGCGACCGAGGGCTTCACGGCGCTGCTCGGGGCCAACCGCGGCTGCCACGCCGCGTTCAAGGCGGTCTACGAGTGCGACGTACCCGTGATCGCGGCGGTCCACGGCTTCTGTCTCGGCGGCGGTATCGGGCTGGTCGGCAACGCGGATCTGATCGTCGCCTCCGAGGATGCGACCTTCGGTCTGCCCGAGGTCAAGCAAGGTGCCCTCGGCGCCGCAACTCACCTCGCCCGCCTGGTGCCACAGCATCGAATGCGCGCCATGGTCTACACCGCCGAGACCGCCACTGCGGCCGAGCTCCACGCGTTCGGTTCGGTGCTCGAGGTGGTCCCGAAGAGCGAGCTCGTGGCTCGTGCGCTCGAGGTCGCGGGCAAGATCGCTCAGCACTCGAACACTGTGATCCGTGCGGCAAAGAAGTGCCTGAACGGTATCGACCCCGTGGATGTGAACAAGAGCTACCGCTTCGAGCAGGGCTTCACCTTCGAGCTGAACCTCGCGGGGGTGAGCGACGAGGCGCGAGACGCGTTCGTGGAGAAGCGCGACGCCAGGTACTCGAAGTAGTAGCGGAAGCGGCGAGCCAGAGAGCGCCGCTCAGAGGCTGCGCTGAATGGGCTCTTGGGAGGCGCTGCTGGCGCGGCGCTTGACCTCGTCTCCCGACGCGTCCCGACGGTCGATGGGAGGCGGCACGCGGCGCGCAGGGATCCGTGGGCGCGGCGGTAGGCTCACGCCGCTGGGCTGCGGGATCTTGTAGGCGACCTTGGCACGGATCAGCGAGCCCCGGAGCCCGTTGGCCTGCTGGATTGCCTTGACCGTGGTGTTGAAGCGCTTGGCGAGCTTGATCAGCGTGTCGCCCTTCTTCGCCACGTAGCTGGTGTACCGAGTCGGTGGGTTGATTTTCCCGCTAGCAATTAGCTTCGGGTAGAGCCGCCGCGCCGCTTCCTGGGCGATCGGGTTGAAGAAGCGAATGTGGATATGGGTCGCGTGGCCCGGAGCATGCAGGATCAGGGCGCGGTGCGCACCAGCCTTGCCGTGGAAGACGTCGTCGAGCCACTCCCGATCCTCGCCGATGCTCTGGGCGTAGTCGTAGAGCAGCTTCTGGATCGAGTGATCGATGAGGATCATCTCGACGTCGGTGTCGCTGATCAGCGCCCGGACGAACGCCCAGGTGCGAGGCAGATCCAGGTTGTCCTTGGTGCCGCGCTTGTACCAGCGGGCAGCCTCTTCACCCTGGTAGAAGAAGCTGATGTCGACGTCGCGCCCTGCCTGGTGGCTCTTGTGGGGATTGAGGTGCCCCCCGGTCCTCGCGCTGATGTGCCCGATGTAGAGCGGGTGACCTCCGGGTAGCTGCTGAGTCACCTTGTGGATCGCATGAGCCAAGAACTCGCAGGTCTCTCGAGTCCCGTACGCCCGCCCGGGGTCGACGAGCTTCCACTCGTCACCTTCTGGCATGCGCTCGCCCCCAACCAGGACTCCAGCGCTGGGGCCACCGATCGACAGCCCACCCAGGGCTTCCGGATTGTCGGCCAGGAGGTGCTCGAGCTCAGCATCGCTCAGCTCACCGAGCTCGAGGCTGAAGCCTGGCTCGGACTCGGGCTCTGGCTGGTCGTCCACGACGCCCTCGGGGTAGCTCGCGGTCGGCGTCGGAGGCTCGACCGGCGCTGGGGCGCTGGCGGCGGCTACGACTCGGGGTGACGAGTCCGGCACGGGCGCGCGCGCGGGAGCGGCGGTGGGCGCGACGACCGCGGGCGTCTCAGCCTGTCTGAGCTGAGGGCTACAGCCCAGCGCCACGAGAGCCAGCATCCAAGACCGCGACCGCATGGGGGCCCACTCTGACACGGGAATCGCGCACTGCCCAGCTCCCAGCGATGAAACCCGGCCAGCGGACCGAGTCAGTGATAGAGGGCAGTGATCTGGAGGTTCAATCCGCCGGTCGAGAACTTGACGTCTTCGCCAGCAACCGTGTCCTTCGTGCTGGAGGAGAAGGCGCCGAGCAGGGCGCCCAGGCTCCAGTCGGCGCTGATCCAGAAATCGTAGCCCAGGAACAGCGTGCCACCGAAGCCGGTGCTCTCGTTCTTGGTCGTGGTCCCCCCCTGCTCGACTTCGGAGATCCACGCGGATGGGCCCAGTGCGAGCCCAACGTGGAAGCCGCCCTGGGGGTCCGGGAACCAATCACCAAACAGCGCGAACTGACCGAAGCTCAGAGTGGCCTTGTCGAAGTTCAGCTCACCAGCGTCGGCCTCCACGGTGGGGTCGGTCGCTCCCTGGCTGAGCAGAGCGCCACCAATCACGAAACCGTCCATGGGTGAGCCGCCCAGCATCAAATGGAAGCTCCCGCCACCACCCTTGAAGGTCTCGCCGGCCGCGGTGTCCGCCTCGGTGCTCATGTAGCCACCACCGAGACCCACGCGGAAATAGAAGCCATCATGGTTGTGGTAGGTCGCGGGACGACGCCGCCGAGGCGGCGGCCCGGGCGGAGCGTCGTAGTAGCCGCCCTGCTGAGGCGGAGGCGCGGGCGGGGGCGGAGGTGGCTCGCCATACGCAGGGTACGCCGGACCGCTATTTGCCGGCGGCGGAGGCGGAGGCGTCACGTCATCGGCGGGCGGCGGTCCCGGCGGGTCCGCGCCGTTCTCGTCCACCGGCGGCGGCGGGGGCGGAGGCGCTGCTGGCGCTCCCTGGGCCAGGGCAACACTCGACGAACCTAGGAGAATGGCGAAAGCGCCTACAAACACGCTGCAACGCATGTGCGCAGCAAACCGTGGAGCCGAGGTCACGTCAACTCACAGTTTGTCGCTCGCGCCGCGACGAGGCTAGCGGCTCACCACGACGCTGGAGCCGTGACCAAACAACCCCTGGTTCGCGGTGACTCCCAGCTTGGCGCCCTCGACCTGTCTTGCTCCCGCCTGGCCCCGCAACTGCCAGGTGAGTTCGCACACCTGAGCGATCGCCTGGGCGGGCACCGCCTCACCGAAGCAGGCCAGCCCGCCGCTGACGTTCACGGGGATGCGGCCCCCAAGCGCGGTGTCCCCGTCGCGGATCAGGCGCTCGGCCTCCCCCGCCCTGCACAGCCCGATGTTCTCGTACCAGTCCAGCTCGAGGGCCGTGGAGAGGTCGTAGACCTCCGCCAGGTCGAGATCCTTCGGGTCGATCCCCGCCTGTTCGTAGGCAGTGAACGCGATGCTATCGCGGAAACTGCGCTCCGGCAGCGCCGCCCCCGCCCAGGAGTCCGTGGCCAAGTTGGGCATCTCGATCACGTGGCTCGGGTAGCTCGGCGTCACGGTGGAGACACCCGCGATGGTGATCGACTGCGTCGTGTGCCTGCGCGCGAACGCCTCACTGCACAGGACGAGCGCAGCGCCGCCGTCGCTCGTTGCGCAGATCTCCAGGAGGTGAAGTGGGTCGCTCACGACGGGTGACGCCAGCACGTCTTCGATGGTGCATTCCTTGCGGTAACGCGCATTGGGGTTCTCGAGGCCGTGGCGCGCGTTCTTGACCTTGACCGCCGCGAAGTCTCGCGGCGTGGCGCCGTAGAGTTCCATGCGACGTCTCGCCCAGAGTCCGAAGTAGGTCGGGTTGGTGGCGCCGAGCAAGCGGAAGCGCAGCCAGTCCGGATCGTCGGGGCGCTCTCCGGCGTTCGGCTTGAAGAAGCCTTTCGGCGCGGCGTCGGCGCCAACCACCAGCGCCACGTCACACAGCCCGGCGAGAATCCGTGCCCGCGCGGTGTCGATGGCTTGAGCGCCCGTGGCGCAAGCGCCATAGCAGCTCGCGACCTGTGCCCCGCTCCAGCCCAGCGCTTGGGCGAAGGTGGCTCCCGCGACGTAGCCGGGATAGCCGTTGCGCATGGTATCGCCGCCTGCGACGAACTGGATGTCGGTCCAGTCGAGCCCCGCGTCGGCCAACGCGACCTCGGCGGCCTTCACACCGTACTCGACGAAGCTCCGGCCCCACTTGCCCCAGGGGTGCATTCCCGCACCCAGAATCACGACCCGGCTCATTGCGCCCCTCCAGCGACTGGCGCCCACTTCCAGACCATCCGGACCTCGGACTCCGTCTCGTCCAGCACCTCGCTCGTCAGCTGCATGAGCATGCCGACGCGCAATGCGTCGGGCAGCACTCCCCGAACGACTTGGCCAAGCACCACGAGCTTCTCTTCGGCGAGCTCCACGGCAGCCAGCGCGAAGGGCTCGAAGGGCTCAGGCGCGACGAACGGCGGCGGCGGCTCGTAGGCGCTCGAGGTGAACGACCACAGCTTGCCCTGGCGGCTCAGCTCGCACGCTTCCAGATGCCTCGACCGGCACCGCGGGTTGCGACACACCACTTGCTCTCGGGGAAAGAAGTAGCTCCCGCAGTCGCTGCAGCGGCTCCCCACCAGCGCGACGCTGGGGTCGAGGGTGAACAAGCCGGGTACGGCAGGCACACGGGTCTTCGCTTCGCTCATTCTGGTCTCCCTGCAGTCCGGCGGGCGTCTCCGACGCTCCACATCCCCTCGGGATCCGCAAACCGTCAAGCCGGAACAGCTTCGGATCGCTGCTCGACGAACGGCGCCAAGTCGGGCCTCGGGATGCGCTTGCGCTGGACGAATGAAACATGTTCTATCACAACCAACGAACGCTGAGCGGATGATTGAGCAGATGCTGGACAAGCGAACGACCGAAGAACGCGTCCTGGGAGAACTCGAGGACGGAATGAGCATTGGCATCGGGGGCTGGGGCTCGCGCCGCAAGCCGATGAGCCTGGTGCGCGCCATCGCCCGCTCCTCGCTCAGGGACCTGACCATCGTGTCCTATGGCGGTCCCGACGTCGGGCTCCTGTGCAAGCTCGGCAAGGTGCGCAAGGTGATCTACGGCTTCGTCTCCCTCGACTCCATCCCCCTGGAGCCGCATTTCCGCATGGCGAGGCAACAGGCAAGCGTGGAGGTGATGGAACTCGACGAAGGCATGTTCCAGTGGGGGCTCTACGCCGCGGCGCTGCGACTGCCCTTTCTGCCGACGCGCGCGGGACTCGGCTCGGACGTGCTGAAGTACAACCCGAGCCTGAAGCTCGTGAAATCCCCTTACGCGGACGGTGAGGAGCTGGTGGCCATGCCCGCGCTGAACCTCGACGTTGCCCTGATCCACATGAACCGGGGCGACGCCGCCGGCAACGGGCAGTTCCTGGGGCCGGACCCGTTCTTCGACGACCTGTTCTGCATGGCCGCCAGGCGGCGTTTCATGAGCGTGGAGCGTCTGGTGCCGACCGAAGACCTCCTGAAAGAAGGCTCCGTGCACACGCTCAAGATCAGCCGCATGCACGTCGACGGCGTGATCGAAGCGCCTGGGGGCGCGCACTTCACGGAGTGCCCTCCGGACTACGCTCGGGACGAGGCCTTTCAGCGCGCCTACGCGACCACGGCGCAGGATCCCGAGGCCTGGGAGGCATTCAAGCGGCGCTTCATCGACGAACCGACGACCCACTCGGCGTACGTCGCCGCCGTCGATGCTTTCCGCAAAGAAACTGCTGACAAGGGGAAGGCCTGAGATGAGCGCGACCCTGGACGAAGTCTGTGCCGTCGCGATCGCGGAGTGCTTCCGCGGCGACGGCGAGATCCTGTGTAGCCCCATCGGCACGCTTCCCGCCATCGGCGCTCGCCTGGCGAAGCTGACGTTCGAGCCGGGTCTCTTGATGACCGACGGCGTCGCGCCGCTCGTCGCCAACGTGAGCGCCCTCGGGGACAGGGACGCCGAGAGGATCATCGAAGGCTGGCTGCCCTATCGCAGCGTGTTCGACCTGGTGTGGCACGGCCGGCGCCACGTGATGATGGGCGCGACGCAGATCGATCGCTACGGCAACCAGAACATCGCCTGCATTGGAGACTTCGAGCGCCCCAAGGCGCAGCTACTCGGAATGCGCGGGGCGCCTGGCAACACCATCTGTCACCCGACCAGCTACTGGGTTCCGAAGCACTCCCGGAGAGTGTTCGTGGAGCAGGTCGATGTGGTGAGTGGCGTGGGCTACGATCGAGCCCGGGCCCTGGGGGAGAGGGCGAGCCGCTTCCACGAGATCCGCCGCGTCATCTCCAACCTCGGAGTCTTCGACTTCCGGACTCCGGACAACCGCATGCGCCTCGTGAGCGCTCACCCCGGCGTCGAGCTGAGTGAGATCGTGGAGAACACCGGCTTCGAGCTCGTGTTACCCCAGGGAGACACCCCGCGCTCCCGCCAGCCGAGTGACGCGGAGCTCGAGCTACTGCGCACACGCATCGATCCCAAGGGCTTCGGCAAGAAGGAGCTTGGCCTATGAGCGCCAGCAAGAAAGAGATGCAGCCGAACGCGCTGCACACGCGCATCTGCGATCTATTCGGCATACGCTACCCGATCATCCAGACCGGCATGGGCTGGGTCAGCGGCGCGCGCCTCACCTCGGCCACGAGTGAAGCAGGCGGCCTCGGCATCCTGGCGGCAGCGACGCTGACCTACGAAGAGCTGCAGAGCGCCATCGCTCGCATCAAGCAGCGCACCGACAACCCCTTTGGCGTGAACCTGCGCGCGGATCAGGACGACATCGAGCAGCGAGTGGATCTCCTGATCCGCGAACGCGTGAAGGTCGCGAGCTTCGCACAGGCGCCCGGCAAGGCGGTGATCAAGAAGCTCAAGGACAACGGCGTGCTGACGATGCCGACCATCGGCGCAAAGCGCCACGCGGAGAAGGTCGCCGAGTGGGGCGTCGATGCGGTGATCGCTCAAGGCGCCGAGGGCGGGGGTCACACCGGCACGGTGCCGACCAGCCTGCTCCTGCCCCAGGTCGTGGACACCATCGACATCCCGGTGCTTGGCGCCGGCGGGTTCTGCGACGGACGCGGCCTGGTGGCGGCGCTGAGCTACGGCGCCTCGGGCATCGCCATGGGCACGCGCTTCTTGCTGACCCAGGAGAGCCACGTGCCGGAAGGCGTCAAGAGCACCTACCTCAAGACCGACGTGAACGGCACCGTGGTCACCCGGGCCATCGACGGCTATCCTCAGCGCGTGATCCGCACGGATCTAGTCGACAAGCTCGAGCGAGCGACGCTCATGACGAAGGGCTACCGTGCCTTCCGCTACGCGCTCGAGTTCCGCGACATCACCGGGACTTCGTTCGCCGCCTTGCTGAAGGAAGGCCTGGCCATGAAGACCAAGGGCGATCTGACCTGGTCGCAGATGATGATGGGAGCCAACGCGCCGATGCTGACGCGAGCGACGATGGTGGATGGCCGCCCCGACGTCGGCATCCTACCCACGGGTCAGGTAGTCGGACGTATCGAGGAGCTGCCCACGGTCGCTCAGCTCCTGGAGCGGATCATGGGCGAAGCGGAGCTGACCCTGGAGCGCCTGGGCGCCGCGAACACCGCGTCTCACCCCCGATCCTCGCAGACGAACGTGTCGGCGGAGAGCTGATGGATCTCGAGTTCACTCCGCGAGAAGAGGACTTCCGTGAGGAAGTCCGCGCGTGGCTCGCAGCCAACGTGCCGAAGGGCTCCCTGGGTTCCGGCGACACGCGAGAGGGCTTCGCGCGCCACGTCGAGTGGGAGAAGCAGCTCTACGAGGCGCGCTACAGCGTCGTGAGCTGGCCCGAGGAGTTCGGTGGTCGCGGCGCCTCGCTGTGGGAGTGGCTGATCTTCGAGGAGGAGTACTACCGCGCGGGAGCTCCGAGCCGGGTGACCCAGAACGGGATCTTCCTGCTCGCTCCGACCATCTTCGAGTTCGGAACCGAAGAGCAGAAGCAACGGCTGCTGCGGCCGATGGCCGCAGCGGAGCACCTGTGGGCCCAGGGCTGGAGCGAACCCGGCTCTGGCAGTGACCTGGCGAGCCTGAAGAGCAGCGCCCGGCGCACGGATGGCGGCTGGCTCCTCAGCGGCCAGAAGACCTGGTGCACCCGCGGCAGCTTCTGCGACTCGATCTTCGGTTTGTTCCGCACGGATTCTGAAGCGCAGCGTCACCACGGGCTCACCTACTTCCTGGTTTCCCTGAAGGCGCCCGGAGTCACGCTGCGTGGCGTCGATCGCCTGGACGGTGACGAGGGCTTTGCCGAGGTGTTCCTGGAGGACGTGTTCGTCCCGGATCGCGACGTGCTCGGAGGCGTGAATCAGGGCTGGCAGGTGGCGATGGCGACCACCAGCAGTGAACGAGGCCTGTCCCTGCGGAGCCCCGGACGCTTCCTGGCCACCGCGGAGCGGCTGATCGATCTGTATCGGCGCTACCAGAAGCAGGACCCGAGCGCCGCCAGGCAAGACCCAGCTCTTCGCATGCGCGTGCTGCAGGCCTACATGGATGCCGAGGCCTACCAGCTCTACACCCTGCGCACGGTGACCAAGATGCTGAGCGGGGGCTCGATCGGACCCGAGTCCAGCCTCAACAAGCTTTTCTGGTCGGAAATGGATGTGGCGACTCACGAGACGGCGCTCGACCTGCTGGGCCCCTATGCCGAGGTGGAGGAAGGCTCCCCTTCCGCAGTCGACGACGGCAGCTGGCTCAAGGGCTATCAGTTCGCCCTGGCGGGGCCGATCTACGCCGGCACCAATGAGATCCAGCGCAATGTCGTCGCCGAGCGCGTGCTCGGCTTGCCTCGGAAGTAGCCCGCTCCGGAAACCAGTCATGCACTTCGCCTTTTCTGAAGACCAAGAGCTGTTTCGGGCCTCCTTCAAGGAAGTCTGCGAACGCGAGTGCACCCCGGATCGCGTTCGCGGGGCCTGGAGAGGCGCAGCGGCCGACAGCCTGTGGAAACAGCTCGCAGAGCTCGGCGTGCTGGGCATGACGCTCTCCGAGCCGGCGGGCGGACTCGGCATGTCCGAGCTCGACTGGGTGATGATCCTCGAGGAAGCTGGACGCTTCGCCGTGCCGGCGCCCTTGGCCGCGCACACCGCAGTTGCGTTGCCTCTACTGGAGGAGCTCGGCAGCGACGCGCTCAAGGCTGAGTGGCTCCCTCGGGCCGTGTCCGGTGAGGCACGGATCGGCGTCACCTTCGAGGCGGATCCCTTCGTCACGCATGCAGCCGAGCTGGATCTGCTCGTCGCCGAGCGCGGTCGAAAGCTGTACGCGGTGCCCGCCAAGGACTGCGCCTGGGAGCCTCAGCGCTCGCTGGATCACGCGCGCCAGCTCGCCAGGGCAAGCTTCGAACCTCGAGCCGACTGGCTGCTGGCGGAGAACGCCGCGGACAGCTCGAGCCGCGCGTTCAATCGCGCGGTCGTGGCGCAGAGCGCCGAGCTCCTTGGCGTCACTCAGCGCATGCTCGACTTGACGGTGGAGTACGTGAAGATCCGGCATCAGTTCGGCAAGCCCATCGGCAGCTACCAGGCGGTCAAGCACCGGCTCGCGGACGCTCTGCTGCGTCTCGAGTTCGCCAAGCCGCTGACCTATCGCGCGGCACACTCGCTGAGCTCTGGTCGGCCAAGCACGGAGCTCGACGCCCAGGTGTCGATGGCGCGGCTCTACGCTCGCGACGCCGCCGAGTTCATGGCCAAGGCGGCGCTCCAGCTGCACGGCGCGATTGGCTACACCTTCGAGTACGATCTTCAGCTGTGGATGAAGCGCGCCTGGGCCAGCGGGCGCAGCCTGCACAGCGACGCCTGGCACCGAGAGCGAGTCGCGAGCGTCGCATTCGCCGGTCTCGGCGCGAGCTAGCTCACCTCACCCCCAAACCCTGAAGATCTTCAGGCGGTTCCCCGGAGAAACACATGGCAGAGGCATACATCATCGACGCAGTTCGTACCCCGGTTGGGCGCCGCAAGGGCGGCCTCGCGGCGGTCCACCCCGCGGATCTGGGCGCCCACGTGCTGAAGGGCCTGGTCGAGCGCACGAAGATCGACCCCGAAGCCGTGGACGACGTGATCTTCGGCTGCGTCGACACGATCGGGCCGCAGGCGGGGGACATCGCGCGCACCTGCTGGCTCGCGGGTGGCTTGCCTGACAGCGTGCCAGGGACCACCATCGACCGTCAGTGCGGCTCGAGCCAGCAAGCCGTGCACTTCGCCGCCCAGGCGGTGATGAGCGGCACGCAGGATCTGGTGATCGCGGGCGGCGTGCAGAACATGACGCAGATCCCCATCGCCGCTGCGATGATCGTGGCCAAGGAGTTCGGCTTCACGGATCCGTTCAGCGGCAGCAAGGGCTGGACCGAGCGCTACGGCACCGAGCAGGTGAACCAGTTCAAGAGCGCCGAGATGATCGCCCACAAGTGGGAATGTACCCGCGAGGAAATGGAGCAGTTCGCCTATCAGAGCCACCAGCGCGCGATCCGCGCCCAAGACGAAGGCCGCTTCGACCGCGAGATCTTGCCGCTGGAAGGCGTGACGGCCGACGAAGGACCGCGCCGCGACACGACGCTGGAGAAGATGGCGACGCTCAAGGAGCTGATGCCCGGCGGGCGCCTGACCGCAGCCGTTTCGAGCCAGATCAGCGACGCCTCGGCGGCGCTCTTGATCGCCAGTGAGCAGGCGGTGAAGACCCATGGTCTCGAGCCCCGAGCCCGCATTCATCACCTGAGCGTGCGCGGCGCGGACCCGATCTGGATGCTCACGGCGCCCATCCCCGCGACCCAGCACGCGCTGAAGAAGGCTGGGATGAAGCTCAGCGACATCGATCTGGTGGAGATCAACGAAGCCTTTGCTTCGGTGGTGCTGGCCTGGGCGAAGGAGACCGAAGCCGACCTCGAGAAGGTGAACGTCAACGGCGGCGCCATTTCCCTGGGGCACCCCCTCGGGGCGACGGGCGCGCGCTTGATGACGACGCTGCTCTGCGAAATGGAGCGCACGGGCAAGCGCTATGGTCTGCAGACCATGTGCGAGGGCGGCGGTCAGGCCAACGTCACCATCATCGAGCGGCTCTGAGGCGACAGGATGGCAAGGCTCCTAGAAGGCAAGGTGGCCATCGTCACCGGCGCGGGGCGCGGCATCGGTCGCGCTCACGCCCTCGAGCTGGCGCGCCTCGGCGCGAAGGTGCTGGTGAACGATCTCGGCACCTCCGGCGACGGTCAGGGCGCAGGCTCCGAGCCCGCTCAGGCGGTGGTCGAGGAGATCGAGGCGCTCGGCGGTGAAGCGACGTCCAACGGCGCTGACGTGGCGGATTTCGGGCAGGCTCAGGCCATGATTCAGCAGGCCGTCGAGCGACTCGGCGGCCTGCACATCCTGGTCAACAACGCGGGTTTCCTCCGGGATCGCATGTTCGTCTCCACCAGCGAGGCGGAGTGGGACGCAGTGATCCGCGTGCACCTGAAGGGTCACTTCGCCCCCGCCCGCCACGCGGCGGAGTACTGGCGCGGGCTCGCCAAGGCGGGCAAGCCGGTCAGCGGCCGCATCATCAACACCTCGAGCGGCGCCGGACTCCAGGGCAGTGTGGGTCAGGCAACCTACTCCGCTGCCAAGGCCGGCATCGCTGCCTTGACGCTGGTTCAGGCCGCCGAGCTAGGACGCTATGGGGTCACCGCCAACGCCATCGCGCCCGCCGCGCGCACGCGCATGACCGAGGCGGTGTTCGCGGACATGATGAAGAAACCCGACGCCGGCTTCGACAAGATGGCGCCGGAGAACGTCTCGCCCCTGGTCGCCTGGCTCGCCTCGGACGAGGCCGGGGACGTCACTGGACGCGTCTTCGAGATCGCAGGGGGTGAGATCAAGCTGTCCGACGGCTGGCGAGCCACCTCGGAGGTGACGCGAGACGCGCGCTGGGAAGCCACCGAGCTGGGCCCTGTGGTGGCCAAGCTCTTGAAAGAGGGCCTCCCCCCGATCAAGCCCTACGGGACCTGAACCCTCTTATTCCACGCGGTAAGTGTAGCAAGCGAGCGTATGCGATTCTCATTCAGCGACGAACAGCGGGAGCTCGCACGCATGGTCCGGGGGTTGCTCCAGCAGAGCTGCCCCCTGCCCCAGGTGCGCGAGGTCATGGGCCAGAGAGACGGCTACGATCCCGAGCTCTGGACGCGGCTCTGCGAAGAGCTAGG
>JAGQIY010000926.1 GCA_020430865.1 Myxococcales bacterium | reverse complement strand
CCCAGCTCGGGCCGGCCCACGCCCTCCGGCAGCTCGACCGACGCCAGGCGCTCGGCGACGTACTGCCGCGCGTCGATGATCTCGACCTCGTCGCTGAAGGTGACGACCACCTGGGAGAGCCCGAACTTCGACACCGATCGCAGGCTCTGAAGACCGGGCAACCCCCCGATCGACAGCTCGACCGGCAACGTGATCTGCTGCTCGATCTCCTCCGGGCTCAGGGCAGGCGCGACCGTGTTGATCTGCACCTGGACCGGCGTCGTGTCGGGGAAGGCGTCAATGGGGATCTGTGCCAGGCGCACGGCGCCCGCCGCGCACGCGAGTGAAAACAGCAATATGACGAGCAGCCTGTTGCGCAGGGCCGCGTGAACGAGTCGGGTCATTCCGGCGCCTCCGGTCGGCTAGTCATCGGTGCAGCCCGCGCCGAGGCGCGAGGCGAGGAGGGCCGACTTCACGACGAAGCTCCCCTCCGTGACGACCTCGTCATCGGGTCCGACGCCGCGGAGGATCACGATCTCTTCGGAGGACAGTCGGTCGCCGAGCTGAACCCGCCGCGCGGCGAAGAGGTCCGGCTTCTTCCGCACGAAGACGAACGGCAGGTCACCGATCCTATGGACGCTCGAAGTGCGCAGCCGCATGGAGCCCGGGTGCTCGCCCACGATCGCCCTCACATCGGCGAACATGCCGTCCCGCAGGCCCCCGCCCTCATTGGGTATGACGCCGCGGGCACGAACCAGGCGGGTCCGCGGATCGACGACGGGCCCGGCCCAGGTGATGCGGCCCTCGATGTTCACTTCTCCAAGTCCTCGGATCGCCACATGGATCGGGGTCCCGACAGCCAGCCGCGGTGCGTGCTCCTCCGGGACCGCGATGTCGACCCACATCTCTCCGAGGGCGGCGATCTCGAACAGAGTGGTGCCGGCCTCCACCGCCTCGCCGAGCACCGCGCTGCGCTTGACCACGGTGCCCCGGAAGGGCGCGCGGACAGGCAGGTCGGAGCGCGCATCGCGCATCGACGCTACTTCCGACTCCGTGAACCCGAGATTAAGGATCTGCTGTCGCGCGAGCCTGGTGGCGACCTGGGCGCGGCGATAGGCCGCCTCGGCCTCCTCCATCTCTCTGCGGGAGCCAATCTTGTCCTCGAAGAGTCCCCGTTGGCGCTTGGCCGCTGACCGACGCAGCTCCAAGTCGGCTCCCGCCGAGAGATACGCTGCCCTGGCCTCCGCGACACCGGGCGCCTGAACGATGGCCAACACCTCACCCTCCTCGACCGTCTCGCCAAGGTCCGCGTCGACCTTCGCCAGCACCCCCCCAGAGAGAGGAGTCACCTTGGCGAGGCGGTTCCCGTTGAAGCGAACCTCACCGAGCATCGAGATCGAGGTGGTGGCATCTTCTCGAATCGGCCGAGCGGTCGCGAGGCCAGCGAGATCGCCGGATCGGTCGGAAGCCATCCGGATCAGGAGCGATCCTCCGACAGGCAGGGTACCGGCGAGATCTGGCTGGCAGATGCCGCACTCGTGCTCCGGCACCTGATGCTCCTTGCAGAACAACTCGGTGCTCCGCGGCTCTTCGGCCGTCTCGCCGCCCTCAGCCGGCGCAGCGGCGCGCGACGGATCGCACAGGAAGCACTCGTCCTCGTACAGGCCATGCTCCTCGCAGTACGGCCGCTTCGGATCACGAAGCTCCGGATGGCACTCCCAGCAGCGGTCCTCATAGCGACCGTGCTCCTTGCACCACAGCCGTCCAGTATCGCGCTTGGCCGGGTCGCAGATGAAGCATGTCTCGTCCGGGCTCGCGTGGGCGTGAGCGAGCTGGCTGACTGTAGATGGCGCTGGTTCGGGCGCGGCGGGGTCTCCGTTGCAGCCGGACGCAGCAAGGCTGGCCAGGATCAGCATCGCGCACGCGGCCCGCGAGGCCCGTGAGCGCATGACGGTGGGCGGAACGAAGCTCATGGAGTCCCTCCCTTCGCTCTCGACGGGTCGCACAGGAAGCACTCGTCCTCGTAGAGGCCATGCTCCTCGCAGTACGGCCGCTTCGGATCACGGAGCTGCGGCTGGCACTCCCAGCAGCGGTCCTCGTAGCGCGCATGCTCCTTGCACCACAGCCTCCCGGCATCGCGCTTGGACGGGTCACAGATGAAGCACGTCTCGCCTGCGTTGGCGTGGGTGTGCGCCGCAGGTTTGGCAGACGCTGGTGCGGTCTCTGCCGCAGGGCGGTCCGCCTTGCACCCGGAAAGAGACGCGGCAAGCAACAGCAGCCCGGCCAGGGTGAGGTATCGGGCTGCGGGGCGGCGAGACTTCTGGACGGTGAACTGATTTCGATTGAAGAGGTTCATTCCCTGCCTCCATGGAGCTTTGTGGTTTGGGAGATTCCCGCGGCGGCCAGCAGGGCTGCGCGCGCGTGGGCGAGATCCAACCGAGCGTCGAGGTAGCCTTCGCGCCCCTCGATCACCTCGCGCTGGACGACGATGACGTCCGGAATGCCGACGTCCCCCGCTTCGAAGGCACGCTGAAGCAGGCCGAGGCTCTCCTGCTGGGCGCGGAGCACCTCGGCGTCGTAGATCTGGAGGGCGCTTCGCGCATGCTCGTAGGCGATCAACGCCCGGCGCACCTCCGACTCGACGGACAGCCTCAATGCGTCACGCTCGGCAGCACGCCGCTGCCAAGCGGCTCGATCGCGCGCTCGGGAACCCTGATTGCGGTCGAACAGGGGGATCGGGACACGAAGCCCGGCCGTGACGATGTCGTTGTTTTCTTCGCGGCCGTAGAACACACCGACGCCGATGTCCGGCCATGCCTCAGCCTCAGCGAGATCCGCGGCCGCCCGAGCTGCGTCCGTTTCGTGCGCCGCCGACACGAAGTCGGGTCGGAGTCCCATTGCCCGGGTCACGAGCACATCCGCGGTAGGAGCTGCCTCGTCACCTGGCAGTTCGCCTCCCAGTGCGAGCTGGGTTGAGGGCGCGAGGCCGAGGAGTTCGGCCAGCCGCACGGTGGCCGCCTGTCTCTCCGCACGCGTTGCCGACGTCTTGCGCTGTGCCTCGGCGAGACGGATGCGCGCCGTGCTCACCTCCAGCGGCTTGCCTTCCCCCGCGTCAAGGCGGCGGCGAGCAATCTCGTGGAGTTGACGGGCAAGCCCCTCGTTCTCCTCGAGAAGGGCGAGACGACGCTCGGCCACCAGCGCGCCGTAGAAGGTGCGAGCCACGGCGAGGTCGATGACGCGCTGGATGTCCTCGGCGCTGGCACTCGCGGCCTCGATCTCCGCTTGCGCCCGGTCGATGCGATGGCGTCGTTGCCCTCCGGTCTCGAACCGTTGCTCGATGCCGACAGCGACGTCGGCGGTTGTTTCGCTACCTGCCGTCCCGGGAAGGCGTGGCCCGGCCGTGGCGGCGAGCTCGGGGTTGTCGACGAGCAGGATGCTGGCCCCTGTCAGGTCGCCCCGGGCCTCCCCGATGCGTAGGCGCGCGGCGGCGACGAGCGGGCTGTTCTGACGTGCCGTCGACAGCGCCGCCTCCAGCGTCAGGGGCGGTGGTGGCGGCGGCGGATCAGCCCGAGATGTGCTGCTCAGCAGCAGCAACGCGACGAGGAGAGCAAGACCTCGCGCGAGAGTTCGAGTAGATTTCGACACGCGTAACTTCTCCATCCGCAACGGGCGTCCCCTCTCAGGGAAGCCCGCACTTGAACCAGGAGCCGCGACGGCGACCGCCGTCGCGACGAAGCTGAGCCGGGGGAACTCAGCCCATCCTGGGTGGATGGAAGACGCGGTCGACGAACTCGCTCCCGTGAGGATCGGGGGAGTAGATCGGCAGGGCGCCGCGCACGTCGAACAAGGGCACCTTGATCGCCAGGCTGCCGCTTGGCGGTGCGAGCGAGTGCGCCGGGCAGCACGGGCACAGACAGCCGCCGCCGCACGGGTCGCCGGCCGGTCCGGGGTCGGGACAAGGGTCCGGCCCCGGAGCCTCGACGAACACCGGCTGGCCGTCCGCTGACGGCGCAGCAGCCAACTCCCAGGGGAGAGCCGACACGACGACAGCGAACAACAGCAGGCAGCCGACGAGGCGCCGAATCATCCGGGTCCCTCCTCGCCGGTCAGGTGCCGCACCCCGTCTTCGAGGAGGGCCACGACAAAGGGATCGCGCAGGCTGTAGTAGGCCAGCTTCCCGTCCATTCGGTAGCGGACCAGCTTCATCGTCCGCATCGTGCGGAGTTGATGCGAGGTGGCCGAGATCGACAGCCCAAGAACCTGGGCGAGGTCGCACACGCACAGCTCCTCCTTCGCCAGCGCGCGGAGGATCCGCACCCGAGTCGGGTGTGCGAGCACCTTGAACGTGTCCGCGACCTGCTCCACGAGGTCGTCGGAGAGCATCGCGTCGCGGACCCGGCCGACGCGATCCTCGTCGACGTAGAAGACTTCGCAGCAGCCCTCTACCGACTCCGACGCAGCGGTTCGTTTTCTTTCCTTGGTGGCTTGCTGAGCGGTTGTGGTCGTGGCCATGCGTCGTCTCACTTGAACGATTGCGCGAATGTAATTTCTAGCGCGCAGCCTGTCAAGGGCAGAGCACGGCCTTTGTCCGGCCTCACCGCCTCCCGCCGCTCGATGCTGCTACATCTTCTCGGCGAGCCCCGATCCCAGCATGGCCTGGACCAGCGACGCGGCCTTCTCCTCGTCGGTGTCGCCCTCGACCTTCAGGTCGGTCGACTCCAGGCGCTGGACCTGGTCGACGAGCCAGTCGATGTACTCGCCGAGGCTGCGCTGCTCCTGGCCGAAGGCGATGTACTTCATCGCCTCGACGATCTGCTTGGCCGTGCCCTGGAAGACGCGCCCGT
>JAGQIY010000925.1 GCA_020430865.1 Myxococcales bacterium | reverse complement strand
CGTGCAGCTGGAGGCAGCCTACTGGAAGGTCGCCAGTGACATCGGCAAGAGTCACCGCGAGATCGCACACCACGTGCCCCACGTGGTCCTGCTGTTTCCGTACGCTGACCATCATCAGCAGGCGCGGTTCTCGATGGGGCGACTTCTCCAGGCGCACCTCGGTGACGGTGATGGTGCCGCGCTGCGCTTCCGCCGGCTGCTTAGCTGTGAGTCGCGTGATGAGCTTGACCATAGGCTGCGCGGGGTCCTGCGCCTGACCGCCGCGAGTGGCGCACGGGTCGACTGGGGCGTGCTCGGTCGGGATGTCCTGTGGTTCTTCGCAGACACCGACCGGGTTCGGCGCAACTGGGCGCAGGACTTCTACGCACCGATCAAAGTTTCCACAGAATCGGAGCGCGGCTCCGACCAGAGCCCCAACTCCTGAGGAGCACATGACCACCTTCGTCGAGATGCACATGCTGCGATCGTTCCCACCGAGCAACCTGAACCGGGATGACCTGGGGAGCCCCAAGACCGCCGTCTTCGGCGGTGCACGACGGCTCCGGATCTCGAGCCAGTGTTTGAAGAGAACCTGGCGGATGTCGGAGCACTTCCGAGGTGCCTTCGGCGAGGAGCAACTTGGGATCCGGACGAACCGTTTGCCGGAGCAGGTGCTGGCCCAGGTGGGCAGCGAACTGGATGAGCCCACCCGGGCCGGGCTCGTGTCGCTGCTCTCGGCGATCGGGCGCAAGAGTGCCGTCGTTGCCGCCGAGAAGGAGGACGACAGCGACGACGCGGCTCCGGGGGACGACGAGGCCGGGCTTGCGGACACTCGGACCGCGCACCTGCTGTACATGAGCCAGCAAGAGATCAACGCCGTGGCGTCGTTCGCCGTGGAGAACAAAGACAAGCTGGCGAAGGTGCTCAAGAAGAAGAAGCCTGACGCCGACGCGATCAAGAAGCTGAGAAAGGACCTCGAAGCGTACCTGCAGGCGCACACGACGAAGAACGCCGTGGATGTCGGCCTGTTCGGGCGATTCGTGACCAGCGACGAGTTCGACACCGTCGAAGGGGCGCTTCAGGTTGCCCACGGCCTGGGCACGCAGAAGGTCGAGCTCGAGTACGACTACTTCACCGCGGTAGACGATCTTGGGGACGAGCCGGGTGCGGGGCACCTCGGCGAGACCGAGTTCGCGAGCTCGGTGCTCTATCTCTACGCGTGCTGCGATCTCGCCCAGCTCGGGACCAACCTCGGAGCGCGTGACAAGGACGGGCGTGTTCCAGATGAGGAGGCGCATGCCTTGGCGCGGCGGAGCTTGCCTGCGCTGGTTCGCGCCATGGCCGAGGCCACACCGAAGGGGAAACGTACCGGCACGGCACCGCATACGCCCGCCGAGTACGTCGAGGTCGTGGTACGGCGTGGTGCGCCGCTGAGCTTCGCGAACGCGTTCCTCAAGCCGGTGGCGAGTCGAGAGTCCGATGGCGATGTCATGGCCGCATCGATCCGCCGACTCGTCGATCATCGCGACCGCGTCGAGATCGCCTACGGGCGCGCCGAGGACGCACTCGCACGGTTCGTGCTGTGTCTTCGCGACGTGGACCCGGCGGGTGTTGAAACGGCGATTGTGCCGTCGATCGGTGACCTCGCAAGCCGGCTTGGGACCGAGCTGGACGCGCTGACCGAGACCTAGCGATGGGCACCGAACTTCGGGGTGTCGCCATCCGGCTCCACGGGCCGCTGCAAGCGTGGGG
>JAGQIY010000924.1 GCA_020430865.1 Myxococcales bacterium | reverse complement strand
TTGATGGTGCCTTCCCCCGCGTCGCTGACCAGGGCGTTGGAGATCTTGTCCTGCACGTAGCGCGGGCTCACGCCCTCCATGCCCTCGCGCTTGCTCTCCTTGCGCAGCTCCTTGACCGTGTCCTGGGTGTACCCCGGAAGCACCTTGCCATCGTACAGCTTCATCTTCTGGATCAGCTGCAGGTTGTGCTTCTTGGGGTCCTCCAGCCGGGTCAACACGGCCCACATCGCCGCCACCTCCAGCGTGTGCGGCGCAACGTGCTTGCCTCGCACTTTTTCCGCAGAGAAATCTTTTTCATAGATCCGGATCTCATCCGACAGGCGCGTGATGTAGGGGATGTCGATCTTGATCGTGCGGTCGCGCAAGGCCTCCATGAACTCGTTGTTCAAGAGGCGCTTGTACTCCGCTTCGTTGGTGTGGCCGATGATGACCTCGTCGATGTCCGTCTGCGCGAACTTCTTCGGCTTGATGCGATGCTCCTGGGACGCGCCTAGCAGGTCATAGAGAAAGGCCACGTCGAGCTTGAGCACCTCGACGAACTCGACGATGCCGCGGTTGGCGACGTTGAACTCACCATCGAAGTTGAACGCCCGGGGATCCGAGTCCGAACCGTAGACCGCGATCTTGCGGTAGTTGATGTCCCCGGTGAGCTCCGTGGAGTCCTGGTTCTTCTCGTCCTTCGGCTGGAAGGTGCCGATGCCGACGCGATCTTGCTCGCTCAGGATCAGGCGAGAGACGCGGATGTGCTCCGCCACCATCTTGCTCCAATCACCGTTGTAGCGGTGCATCAGCTCCTTGAAGATGAAGCGGCTCGCCGGATCCAGATCGCCATCGACGCGGACCTTGTAGCGGTCGTTGCCGAGCCCGAGGCGACGGATCGCCTCGTTGCGCCACTCCCTGGGGATCAGCCGCAGCGGCTCCTCGTGCATCGGCGACGGGAACTCCGTCTCGTCGACGCCCGCCAGACCGCTGCTGCCGAGGTTCACCCAGCGGAAGGTGTACAACGCGCCGTCTGGCGTCCTCGAGTAAGCCTCGAGGCCCTTCTTCAGGAGGCGCGCGATGGTCGACTTGCTCGAGCCGACGGGGCCGTGGAGCAGAATCACCCGCTTCTCGGGGCCATAGTTCTGCGACGCTGCCTTGAGCACGTTCATCATGCGCATCAAGGGGATGTCCAAGCCAAAGACCGCGTCCTTGCCGCTATCGTACTCGTCGCGGAAGAAGTTGTAGCGTACGAGCTTCTTCTTGTTGTCGATGTACTCTTCGGTTCCGTACGAAATCACCATGTCGTAGACGCGCTGAAAGGCGTTGCGCGTCACCTGGGGTCGCTCGCGGACGATCTTCAAGTAGTCCTCGAAGCTGCCTTCCCACGACAGGTCACGATAGAGCTCGTAGTCCTGCATGGCCGCGATCTGGGCGACCATGCTGGTGTTCGTAGAATCGCTCATCTATTCCCCTCGATGCTCTCTGCCAGACGGTGGATGGTGTCAGGGTTGGCGCTGGGATCGCCCTGCTCCTGGTCGCCGACGCCCGCCGCTCGGACAGAGGACGCCGACTCTTCGCACGCTACTACCGCCCCACAGCGTTTCAAAGCGTTTCAAGGTCGCCGCGGGAGTGCGCAAGATCGTCCCGTAGCAGCGGCGCAGGAGAGCGCTCGCACGGCTCGAGCAGCACGATTTTCTGGCGTTCGAGCGCTTCGCCGCACCGCGTGAAGCGTGCTCGCGAAGGGGATTGACAGCACCTGCTACGGGCTCGCGAAGGTGGACAGCCCATCCAGCACCTCGGACCAGGCGGATTTCGCCACGCCCTGCTGCGTGTGCAGACCGAATGAACAGTAAGCTGCTTCGGCGCGGTCCGGGTGGCTCTGGGCGTCACCACCGAGGGTGAGGCGGAAGTCGACGCAACGCTGCTGCCCGGGATCGTTCAATGCGTACACGCTGACGAACGGAAAACGCGCGCGTCTCCCCTCGAGCGCCCGGAACAGACCGACGAAGAACGCGCGCTGCTGTTCCTCTGACCCCGAGACCAGCATCGACGAGGGATAGCCCACGCGATGCAGCACGATCGGCACCGCCGCCTTTCCATCTGAAATTTCCACAAGGTTATTATAGATGGCGTCGAGATCGGATACCACGAGGGATGGCGACTTGGCCAACAGATCCGAGTCGAGCGGCAGGTAGGAGACCACGAGCGCGTCGCTCGACTGGATCCACGAAGCAAAGGGTGACGTCGGCCCCTGCCAGCCGTCATGAGTCAGGCCGATCCCGACCTTGGCGTTGGGTG
>JAGQIY010000923.1 GCA_020430865.1 Myxococcales bacterium | reverse complement strand
TCGAGGCGAAACGTCGGCAAGCGGCGCTCGGGCGACCAGCCTTCGGCCAGGGCCCGCTGGATCAACGGGGCGACGAAAGCGGGCGTGATAACCCCTGGTGAGTTGAGCGCCGAGGTCCACAGCTGGAGCATGCCATCGCGCTCCTCGAAACCGCTCAGGTTCAGCCAAGGGTCGCGCCAGTCCTTGAGCTCGACCACTAGGCGTTGCCCGGAGGAATCGGTGCCACTCACACGCAGCTCGCTGGAGTCATACCCTGGTTGCAGGCGCCACCAGTACTCTCGCCCGTCGACGTTGATGCGGCGGTAGCCGCGGCGCTTGCGCGGTCGAGTCACCTCTCTAGCTCCGAATCGACCAGGAGTGCGCTCCGTCTGGAGGTTCTCATGCGCCCACTGTACGCGAAACTCGCGGACCGGTCTGGAGACTGCGCTATGCTGCTCCTCGTGGACCCGTTGGAGGCAGACGACATCAAGCGAAGCCGCGAGACCCCTCCCGCGGAGAAGCTGCGCCAGGCGCTGGAGTTGATGGACGCCGGCTTCCGCCTTCAACGCGCCAAGCTCCGCGCGCGCTACCCGAACGCCTCGGAGGACGAGCTCGAGGCACGCTTCTTCGCCTGGTTATGCCGTGAAGAGTGAGCCGACAGAGGCCGCGCTCGCCCACGCGGCAGCCACGCTCCACGGACTGGGCATCCCCTTTGCGCTAGTGGGTGGATTGGCCGTTTCCGTGAGGAGCGAGGTCCGCTTCACGCGGGACGTGGACATCGCGGTTGCGGTGGCTGACGACAATGAGGCGGAAGACGTGATCTACAGACTGCGAGCGGCAGGCTATTCGCCGGTCGCAACCGTTGAGCACGAGAGGCATGAGCGCCTCGCCACCGCGCGTCTGCGGTCACCATCTGGTATGGTAGTTGGCCTGGTTTTCGCGTCGAGCGGCATCGAAGGCGAGGTTGTGCGTGAGGCGTCTACCTTCGACTATCCGGGCGTCGGAGAGATCCTGGTCGCCGAACCGGAGGAACTCCTGGCGATGAAGATCCTGTCGATGACGCACGATCGTCTCCAGGATCGCATCGATGCGTTGAACTTGCTCAAGTGCAATGAAGTCGACCTATCCCGGGTGCGACGAAGACTCCGAGACATCACGACTCGCGAGTACGACCGGGATCAGGACCTCGACGCAAAGCTGCAGAGCTTGCTCACTTCCCTAGCTCCGTGACCACGACCTCCGGCGGCTTCGACTTGAACACTCGCTCATAGACCGTGGCGGCGGCCTTCTGAATTTCTGCGGAGGACTTGTCGAAGAGCTTCTCGGTGAGCTGCGCGAGCTGGTTGCGCTGTCGGCGCAGGGCGCTGAGCCACTGGTCCTTGGGGAGCACGCCAAGCTCGTGCCCGAGGAGCGAGAGCACGAAGGCAGAGCCATGGGCGCGGGCCAGGTTCGTGACGTCGCTCAGTCCAGCCGCCGCGGTTCTCCAAAGCGCGATGCGCGGGCAAGGTTGCTCGCGCAGCAAGAGCATGAGCCGCGAGGAAACGAATGCCCGCTTGTCGACGCTGTCCTTACCTGCTTCCTCGGGCAGCGCGAACCGATCACCTGCGAGGCGCTGCTTCTCGAGCTGCTCGACCACGAACTCGCGCTGCTGGATCTCCAGGATGTGTGCCAGCGCGCTATCCACTTGGGGTTGGTAACCCTCGAGGCGATCCGCGGCCTTGACGATTTGCTGCGCGTCGGGGTCGTGGATCTGGTCCAGCTGATCGACGAGCGCCTCGGGCATGCGCAGCGTCACGTCGCTGCGCAGCCTGTAGTTCTTCTGGCGCAGAGCCTGGATGCCGAGGTCACGTCGCTTGAGTTCGCTCGCGACGTACTCCGCGTCGTCCTTCGTGAACTCGGAGTTAGCGACGATCTCCTCGAGCACCATTGGAGCCGCTTTGCGACCGGCGGCGAGCACGGCCTCGTTGTTGTCGCGGCCGATGTCGAGTCCCAGCGTGCCGTTCGTTCCTGCGGGTAGGAGCAGGCGGTCGAGGAAGTAGTACTCGTTGTACTCGATGGGCAGCATCACGAAGTCGTGCCCCG
>JAGQIY010000922.1 GCA_020430865.1 Myxococcales bacterium | reverse complement strand
TACCGCTGCGGGTCGACGCCGTGCCGTTCGCAGGTGGCGATCAGCGACCAGAGCCGGGCATGGTTCTCGGCGGCCGCGTCGTTTCCTGCAAACAACCAGTTTTTCGGCCTAGGGCGACGCGTTTGAACGCAGGCTCGCTGGCGTTGTTGTCGATGTTGAGAAAGCCGCGAGTCACGTAGGTGCCCAGCGCCTGCCACTGGTTCTGGGCGTAGGTGATCGCCGCGGCCATCGGGCTGCGGGACAGCACGATCTCTCCTTCGCGGTCGAGCCACTGCTTGATGCGCGCCAACACGGGTACGCTTCGCAAGTGGCGCAGAGCGAGCACGTCCGCTTCGTCGAGCTTCGCCTCCTTCGCTTCGCGCTCAATCGCGTACAGTTCGCCGATGAGCGCAAGCATCTGCGCGGCCCGTTGCGGGATAACGTCCTGATTATTGCGCACATTGCTTTGGGCAGTCCCTGCTTGGTAGGAATTTGATTGCGAATTCCAACCCCTACCAAGCGAAGGAGACTGCCACGATGGCGAATGTAACAGGAAGCGTGATTCAGGTCGACGAGGAGCGGGTTCGTAGCCACGTCGAGGAGGTAGTTCGTTCGAGCGTGGAGTCGACGCTCAACGGACTGCTGGAGGCGGAGGCGGATCAGTTGTGCGGCGCGGGGCGGTACGAGCGGTCGGCGGATCGCGTCGACACGCGGGCCGGCTCGTACGAGCGGAAGCTCGTCACGAAAGCGGGCGAAGTGAAGTTGAAGGTTCCGCGGCTGCGGAGTCTGCCGTTTGAGACGCAGATCATCGAGCGGTATCGCCGGCGGGAGTCGTCGGTGGAAGAGGCGCTCATGGAGATGTATCTGGCCGGGGTGAGCGTTCGCCGAGTGGAGGACATCACCGAGGCGTTGTGGGGGACGCGGGTTTCCCCGAGCACGGTGAGCGAGCTGAATCAGCAGCTCTACGAGCGGATCGAGGCGTGGCGGAACCAGCCGATCATCGGCACGTTCGCGTACGTCGCCCTGGATGGAATCTGGCTGAAACGTTCGTGGGGCGGGGAGGTGAAGAACGTGGCGGTCCTGGTGGCCGTGGGAGTCGACCAGGACGGCTACCGGCAGGTGCTGGGGGTTTGCGAGGGCGCGAAGGAGGACACGGAGAGCTGGCGGAACTTCCTCCGGCATCTCAAGGATCGCGGACTGAAAGGGGTTCGGCTGGTGACGAGCGACAAGTGCCTGGGCCTCGTCGAGGCGCTGGGCGACTTTTATCCCGAGGCGGATTGGCAACGGTGCGTAGTCCACTGGTATCGCAACGTAGGGGCCGACGTGCCGCGTCATCGCATGAAGGAGGTGATGGCGATGCTCAAAGCGATTCACGCCCAGGAAGACCGCGCAGCGGCCGAGAAGAAGGCCCTCGACGTCGTGGTCAAGTTGCGCGATCTCAAGCTGGCCAAGGCGGCCAAGGTCGTCGAGGAGGGCGTGAGCGAGACGCTCAGCTACATGGCCTATCCTCGCGAGCACTGGACGCGCATCCGCACCAACAACGGCCTGGAGCGGCTGATGCGCGAGATCCGCAGGCGCACCCGCGTGGTGGGCGCGTTTCCCGACGGCCGCAGCGCGCTGATGCTCGTGGCGGCCAGGCTGCGCCACGTGTCCGGCACGAAGTGGGGCGCGCGAAACTACCTCGACATGAGCCGGATCAACGACTCGCCCGGTCGTATTTCGACAAATCCCGCGCAAAAATCAGAAACTCAAACGGAACTCAATGCTTGAACTAACGGAGGCGGCCGCGCAACACCTGGGAGGGGTTTTGCGGCCCGCTCCCCAACTACCAAGTGAGGGACCAGCCCAAGCCGAATGTGCGAAACTTGACAGACGCTACCCAACGGTGAGGTCGATACCGCACGCGAG
>JAGQIY010000921.1 GCA_020430865.1 Myxococcales bacterium | reverse complement strand
TGGACGAACGCCGCGCCGTGCGCCTGATCGCCGACGTGATGCGATCGGAGGGCGATCGCCCCACCAACGCGCGTCGCATGCAGATCCAGGAGGGCATCGAGATCGAAGTCGACGTTGGATCCGCGGGTCACAAGTATGGCGTCGCGTACACCAACGCCGCTGAGCGCAGCAGGATCGCGAGCGCCCTGCCTCAGGTGGATCCTGGCAGCGACGCGCTGGTGCTGGTCAACGGCATGGGGGACGAGTCGGACGCCCGCATCCTGGTGCTGCGTGACGACTCGTACATGTACGACGATCACGTGGGCACCGAGCACGAGGAGACGACGATCACCGCCGAGAACAAGCTCAAGCGCGACGTGCGAGACTTTCTCGTCCGCGCGCGCGCCGAGAAGTGGCCGTGACGGCGGAGTCGACGCCGGGGCCTCAGCGCCGAGTGCTCGCGGTGGGCGCCACCCTCACCCTGCTTGGCATCGCGCTGAGCGTCACCGCCTCCCAGGCGCTGGGAGCCTGGCTGACGGTTGGCGCGCTGCTGGTGATGCTCTACGGATTGCATCGCCTGGGTCGGCTGGGTCCAGACGAACCGCTGCGCCGACGCGACCTGCGAGCGATCGCCGACGAGTACGAAGACGAACCCCGAGAAGAGTGAGCTGCAGCTCAGGTCTCGCTGCAGCTCAAGTCTCGCTGTAGCTCAGGTCTCGCTGTAGCTCAGGTCTCGCTGCAGCTCAGGTCTCGCTGCAGCTCAGGTCTCACTGCGCAGAATGGCGAGGGCGACGTCGTCGCCGAGCGCGGGCACGCGTTGCCCGACCACACCAAAGGCTCGCCCGGTGATCTCCAGTTCCTTGCTGAAGACGGAGTCTCCCTGAGTCTGGCTCAGTAGTGAGAGCCCCGCGATGGTGTCGATGTTGACCTGGGGCGCCTCGGGTGCGCCGTACACCCGATCGCCAACGACGACGAACACGTAGGCCACGGGCATCTTGCCCGGCTTGCCGTTCTCCTCGCCGCGCTCGTCCTGGTGCCAGCCCTTGAGCGCGTTCTCCAGGCGGTAGCAGTAGCTGGTCCAGGACCAGCCGCTGACGAACAGTCCCTTGACCTCGGCGTCCGGCTTGCCCGCCTGTCGGATCGGACTCGCCAGCACCAGCTGCGCATCGTCCCGGCCACGGATCCCACTCGCCTCGGGCATGCTGCCCTTGGTGCGCACGAACGCTTCCTTGCTGGTGAGCGCGGTCTTGAGCTCGGGATAGCCGCCGAAGAGCGATTTCCCCGCCATCAGGTCTTGCTGCTGATCGTTGCGCAGTATCTTTCCCGACGGATCCGCAACCGCGAAGAAGGTCGACTTGGCGACGCGAAGATCGGGGTCCTTGGCGCGCACCTGCTCGATGAGGCGCTTGAGCTCCTGCGGATCCTCGAGCGCGCTCGCTCTGGAGGCGGACGTCCCGGCGTCTGCTCCAGCGTCGCTCTCCGCCTGCTTTTCCTGCGGAAACAGCTCCTGACCCAGCGCTCGCGCGCCCCTGGGTAGACCTCGCTCGAGCTCGTGGATGTCCGAGGTCGCGGTCTGAACCAGCCGGCTGACATGGGGCGTGGCCTTGGTCACGCTGGTCTTGGCGGTGTTGTCGCAGCCACTCAGGGGGGCCACCAGCAAGCTACCTACGGTGAACGCGGATCCCCAGGTGACGCCGCGCCTCGCCACCGCGCTCGGCTTCGCGAAGCTCCGTTTCGGTCGCACGACCCAGCTCACCCAATCACTCGCTTCCATCTCGATCTCCTGGAGTATAGGCCGCCGCAGCTCAAGATCACCGCAGCTCAAGATCACCGCAGCGTACACAAACGCACACTGGAGCGCAGCGAGCCCGCGCTTCGAGAGACCCCAGCTTGGCCTCGCGGCGAAGCACCCGGCTCGAGGAGAAGGATGCTATCCTTGGAGATTGCCCAGGGGCCGTGCCCCAGGTCGTGCGCCTTGGAACTGCGTCGTGAAGTACCAGCCCCACACCAACCGTTTGTCCGACGCCCCCAACGCCCCCCCGGGAGGTACCTTCCGTCGACGAGACTCGATGGTGGCCCTGGACAACATGGTCCAGGCGGACGACCTCAGCGTGGTCTTCCAACCCATCATCAACCTGGATGACGGAGAGCTGTTCGCCTACGAAGCCCTCGTCCGCTGTTCGGTACCCGAGTTCGGCAACCCCGGCGTGCTGTTTCAACGGGCGGTAGACACCGGGTGTTCGGGCCGGCTCGGGCGCATGATTCGCGAGATCGCGGTTCCCCTGTGCAGCGGGATCCCGCTGTTCGTGAACGTTCATCCCAGCGAGCTCAACGAGAGCTGGCTCGTCCGACCGGACGATCCGATCTTCATGCACGACCACGAGATCTACGTGGAGATCACCGAGAGCGTGCCCATGACGCATTTCGACCTGTGCCGCAGCGTGCTCAACGAGGTGCGCTCGCGCGGTGGGATCCACCTGGTCGTGGATGACCTGGGCGCTGGCTACTCCAACCTCAAGCGCATCGCAGATCTCGAACCGCGCGTCGTGAAGCTCGACCGCGGCTTGATCGAGGGCATCGATCAGAGCCGTCGACAGCAGCAGCTCGTCAAGAGCGTGGTTCGCCTGTGCGTCGACCTGGGCTCGGTCGTGGTCGCTGAAGGCATCGAGACTTTCAGTGAGTACGTGGCCTCCCGGGACACTGGCGCCCACTATGGACAGGGCTTCTTGTTCGCGCGACCAGGTTTTCCGATGCCGCGAATCGCCTGGCCGCCCCAGCCCTGATCTCGCAACGAGCGCCAGGAAGAGCGCAGCGGCTCAGATCGCGCCCAGCACCGCGTCGACGTGGCCGTTCACCCGCACGTTGCGCCAAGCCTGGGCGATCTGGCCCTTGGCGTCGACGAGGAAGGTGCTGCGCTGGATCCCCATGTACTCCCGCCCATAGTTCTGCTTCATGACCCAGACGCCGTAGGCCTCAGCGAGCTGCTTGTCGACGTCAGCCAGCAGGGTGAACTCGAGCCCGTACTTCTGGCGGAACTTGATGTGGCGAGCGGGGCTGTCGGGGCTGACTCCGATCACTCGCACCCCCGCCGACTGGAACGCGGGTTGTTCCTCCTGGAAACCGCAGGCCTCCTTGGTGCAACCCGGGGTGTCGTCCTTCGGGTAGAAGTAGATCACGTACGGGGCGCCCGCCAGCGATGCCGATGACAGCAGATTGCCGTCCTGATCGGGGAGCTCGAAACTCGGAGCCTGGTCCCCGACGCCGACGCCCGTCGGAGCCGCCTTGGCCGGAGCCGGCTTCCCCGCCTTGACCGGCGCTGGCTTCGCTGCTTGCGCAGACTTTTTCCCGGGGGATTTTTTCACAGAACTCGCGTTCTTCTTCGCCGCCTTGGCTGGAGCCGCCTTCCCCAGCTTCGTCGCCTTGGCTGGAGCCGCCTTGCCCGCCTTCGCCGGTGCGGACTTCGCTGCTTGCTTGGGCTTTTTCCCGGGGGATTTTTTCACGGAACTTGCGTTCTTCTTCGCCGCCATGGTCGCTCTCCGATGCTTGGCGCCCGCTCGAGGCACACCGAGACGTTACTCAAAAGCACGGCGGGAGGGGGATCAAACGGCCCGGGGCGGCGCAGCGTCAGCCCCCGGAGGCTTCGCTCGACTCGGGCCCATGCTGGGCAGCAGCGAGCTCGAAGCGCTGCCCGAGCGCCTCCTGCAAGGCCACCCACAGGGCACGCACGCGACTGAAGCGATGCCTGGGCTGAATCGCCAGCACCTGCGCCACCCAGTCGTCGATGGCCGCCGGCAGGTCGGGGCGCAGGGCGTGGAGGCTCGGTCGCTCGCCGGTGCAGACGAGCTCGAGCTTCTGCTTCAGGCTCTCCGCCTCGAAGGGCACGCGGCCGGCGAGCAGGCGAAAGACGATCGCGCCCAGCGAGTAGACGTCTATCGCCGGGTCGGGTGCCCCGGCACACCCGCGCCACACCTCGGGCGCAATGTAGCTCGGTGAGCCCAGCACGGTTCCATGGGGCGTGATGGAGCGCGTATCGGCAGCGTGGCAGAAGCCGTAGTCCAACAGGCGCACTCGCCGGCTGAGTTCATCCGCGCCGCTCGCTCGGGTCTCGTACTCCCCCGACGCCTCGCCTTGCCACCGGCGAGCCAGCACGAAGATGTTCCCCGGCTTCAGGTCCCGGTGCACGATCCCGAGCTCGTGTCCCCGCTCGAGAGTGCGCACGATCGGCTGCAAGAGCGTGAGCAGTTCCCCCACGGAAACCCCTCGTCCTCGCACCTCGGGACGCAACAAGTGATCGTCGAGGTCCTTCCCCTCGAGCAGCTCCATCACCAGGCACAGCGCGCCAGCAGGGCTCGCCACCAGCCCGTATGCCTGGACGGCCGCAGTTCCCGCGAGCAGGCGCATGGCCCGGAACTCGCGCACCATGCGCACGCCGAAGTCCTCCCTGCCGGCGAAGCTCTCGTGCAGCACCTTGACCGCGACCTCGCGGTGCTCCTGAGCGTCGAACGCACGGTAAACCACGCTCGACCCCCCTCGCCCAAGCTCCGCGGTGAGTTGGTATCGGTCCGCAATCAGTTCGCCAACGCGCTCGCTCATCCCCCACCTTCGCTTCTAGCCAAGCACCGTCGAGAGCGAAAGACCAACGGCCGAGAATGCTGGGTCAGGGGGTGAGGGCGCCCCACACCCCGCCTGGGTCTACGTGATTCACGCACAAGGTGAGCGGAAGGCGGCACGGAGAGCAGTACTTCCTGCTCGCGACTCAGCGGACGGTGATGGAGCGCAGGCTGATCATGCCAAGCTCCTTCTGGTCAGGGTAGCGGCCCCAGACGCTCACCATGTAACGTCCAGGAATTTTTCCAAGCGGAATTTCAATCTCGAACTTCGATCCGTCGACCTTCACCGGCTTGGGGGTCACGAAGCCCTCGGGCGCATACAGCGTTTCAGGAGCGGGCATGGCGTAGGTGGAGGTCTGATTCAGCTCGGCCGCCGTCTTGGGACGCGCGGGCTCGATGCGCCCCAGGCCCACTCCGCCGAACTCGACGGGAGCTTTCACCTCCCCCGCGACTCGGATCATCTGCCCTCTTTGGGCCTGGGCTGGCAGGGTCGCCAGCTCGACGTAGTTGTCCGTGAACTCCTGCGCCATGCAGGGCTGCTCGACGCCCACGGGTTTGGCCAGGCCCACGCCCAGGCCGTTGTGCCAAGGTTTGAGGATGTTCGTGCGATGCCCGTCGTTCGGGGGCTGCTCGTCGTAGAACGCGTTCTCGATGCGCTCGAGCTGGACGGGGTCGAACATCGGGTTCGGATCCAGCTCCCTCGCGGTTCCGTCGAAGAAGCAGGCGGCGTTCTCCTGGACCAGGTGCGCGCCCCCCGCCTCCGAATAGCGCTGCTCTGGCACAGAACCGTCGCTCCCCCAGTGCGCCGTGAAGCCAACCCGGGTCATGTCCGCGGCGTGGCGACGGGCGGCCTTGGCGGCTGTTTCGTCCCACTCTACGGGTTCCAGCCCGTGGGCGGCACGGTGACGATTGACCAGGTCGACGACGTACCGCTCGGCCTGGGCGGTATCCAGCGGCCCGGCTGGCCGCTGCAGCGGCGGAGGCTCAGGGTTCGAGTTGCGAGGCCCGCACGCCACGAGGGCCAGGGCGAACGACCAGAGGATCCAGGAACGCATGCGTCACGCCTAGCACTAGCAACCCCTCGGCCCTGCTTCGATGAGAATCCGCCACCGACCGGAGGGGACCTTGTGCGAGAACGCATCTGGGTTACATTCCGCGCCCAGATTTGCCTCACGAACTCCGCCTCTGGGGCGGACTAGCAAGAAAGACGCTGACGAATGCTTGATCTGCCGGATCCCGGACTCTATCGCACCACCCAAGCCTACCCGGGACACGAAGAGGAGTTCCCCGCAGGGGTGCTGGTGTACCTGGGCCAGCCCGAGAACGGTGGCATGAAGTTCATCGTGAAACCGGGTCGCAACGAGAACAACCGCTGGTTCTGGGGAGAGCCCACCACACCCCTACGCTCACCAACCTGGGCAAAGACGCTCAAGGCATTGCCACCAGAAGGCTTCTACACCCTGCCGGACGCGATCGAGCTCGAGGGCGGTGGCCGCTGGCTCAAGAACGCGATCGTGCAGCTGGGTTACAACAGCAAGGGTCAAGGCATCATCTTCGTGGGCGAGCGCCGCGACAGCGAGCAAGCCAACGCCCTGCACTTCAGCGACCGAGGCCTGATCGTCGACGACTCGATGCTGGAACGCCTCGAGTGGGCTCCGATCCTGCCCGTGCCAGCGAGCTGAGCGCGCTCGATCCGCACCGCTGGGACTCGCGGTTCCAGAGACGCCGACGGACCTCCGTCGGCGTCTTCGTTTTGTACCAACCACTCGATGGGCGCGCTGGGGGGCTTCCCCCGCGCGCGGGTGCTGGCGCCCCCAGGCCGCGGGTTTCTCCGTGGGAATTACCTCCCCTTCTCCAGAGCCGGGTCGCTCACGCCTGCAGAACTCGCGAAGCGACGCGTGGGGCGCATCGGCCTCCGGCATTTCACCGTGGATACGAGCGAGCGAGCCCTCGCGTTCGTGTTATGCTGCGGTCGGTTCTCAAGCATCGTTGTCTCCCGTGCGGGTCGGTGCTCCTCGCCCCGCACTGAGAAGAGCCCAACAGAGGTGACATGAAGCGCTACACCGCTCTCCGAATTCGATCACTGACTTCCCTAACGGTTGCAGCCGCTGCGACCACGATTGGCTTCGCCGCCTGTGGTGGTGGTGAAGACAACTCCGCTGGTGGGACCATCAGCTTCGGTGGCAGCGCCGGCACCGGCGATCAGGATGCGAGCAGCGGCGGGAGCTCGGGAAGCGGCAACGGCGGCGACGGCGCCGGGTTCAATATCGACGCTTCCACGAACGATGGGGCGCTGACGGCGGACAGCGCCTGCGAGAGCCAGTCCGCGGAGGCCACGCTGGTCAAGAAGCCGGTCGACATCATCATCGTGATCGACAACTCGGGCAGCATGGGCGGCGAGATCAAGGCCGTGCAGAACAACATCAACGTCAACTTCGCCAGCATCATCGGCAACTCCGGCATCGACTACCGCGTGATCATGCTCGCGAAGCACGGCAAATTGAGCTCCCAGTCGGTGTGCATCGAGGCGCCTCTCAGCGGCATCCCGAGCGGCGGTTGTACCTCGCCCCCATCGCAGCCGGTCAACACGGCGAATTTCTTCCACTACAGCCAGGAGATCGGCAGCCACGACTCGCTGTGCAAGATCCTCGACACCTTTCGCCGCGCGGACGAGTTCAACCTCGCGCCCAACGGCTGGGAGCAGTGGCTCCGCGCGGATTCATTCAAGATGTTCGTGGAGATCAGTGACGACGGCGTGAGCTGTAACTCTTCCGTCGCGGGGGCCAACTTCAACGACGGCGACAACACCGCTGGCGGCGTGACCGCCGGGGACGCCTTCGATCAAGCGTTGCGAACGATGTCACCCGCGATGTTCGGAGATCCCAACGGAGAGGCGAACTATCGCTTCTACAGCATCGTCGGCATGAAGGAGAACAGCCCTGCGACGGACCCTTGGCCACCCACGGATCCGATTCAGGACGCGCGGTGCGCGAACGGCTCAGCGGGCGAGGGCACTGGGTATCAAGAGCTGAGCATCCTCACTCAGGGGCTACGCTATCCCAGCTGCGAGAACGACTCCTTCGACGCCATCTTCCTCGCCATCGCGGATGGCGTCATCGCAGGCTCGAAGGTCGCGTGCGAGTTCGACATCCCCGAGCCCCCTGAAGGTGAAACCATCGATCTCGAGACCGTGGTCGTCAGCTACACGCCGGGGACTGGCGGAACCGAGCAACGCTACAAGCAGGTGCCCGACGCAGCGTCATGCGCGGCCGACTCGTTCTACATCGAGAACAACCGCATCTTCCTCTGCCCCGACACCTGCGCCGTCGTGCAGAACGACGACGCGGCCAAGGTCGGGATCCTGTTCGGCTGCGCCGACGGGATCCCCCACTGACCTCGTAGCGATTGCGGTTCTCGAGCGATTGCGGTTCTCGAGCGATTGCGGTTCCTGCAGCCGCTGCGGTTCCTGCAGCCGCTCGAGCGTCGACCCAGCGCTGTGACCGAGATGCGACGAGGACCGGTCTCGTCGTCGCAGCTACGCTTGACCAGCGACTAGCCGGCGTCCGGGCAGGTCAGCACATCCACGTAGCCCTCGGGACACGGACAGCAGCCGTAGTCCTCTGGCACGTCACCGCACTGCTTCACGCACTGGGTGGGAGCGAAGCACTCAGGCAGACAGCCGTCGTCGCCGGCGCTGCCGCCCATCGAGGTGCCGCCCACTCCCCCCGCACCGCCGCTCAGCGTCCCACCAGCGCCACCGATGGTGGCGCCACCGCTGCTCGCGTCGACGCCGGCGTCGCGTTCCGGACCAGGCCCGTCGGTTCCGCTGCACGCCACTCCCAGGGCAACTCCGAGTATCAACGCGGTCCTACGCCAGCCCATGCGCCAAGGGTCACGCGGGAGCACCCGCGGCGCAAGTGCTCTCCAGGCGAGGCGCGACGCGCCATGGCCCACCCCCCGCATCAGTTCCAGCCGCTCTGCACGTCGTTGGCGATCTCGCAGCGAACCTCGAAGCGATCCAGCTCTGAGAGCTCACTCCGCATCTTTTCCACGCAGCGATCCGTCGCGTCGAACTGAATCAATCCTCCGGCCCCCTCGATGCGCTCCGCTTGAACGCGGGGATTACCCCCAGCGAACGCCAGGACCTCGTCGAAGCGGGTGTAAGGGTCCGAGCCATAGAGGATCCAGGTCGGCACCCCGAGCCGGGCGTAGTAGCGGGCACGGACGTTCGGCTCGAACAGCGCACCCGACAGAAATGCCAGGGGCGCACGGTGCGCCCCGCGCTGCGCTGCACTCCTGTGCATGTAGCGCTCCAGCTCCCGATCGGGTCGTCGCGCAGTGCTCTTGCTCAAGTAGTAGTGCAGCACGGGGCGAGTTCGCAGCAGCCGGAAGAGGCTGCGCCCGATCAGCGGGTTGTCGAGTCGCTCTCGGCGCTCGGCCACGCGCTCGGCTCCGAGCTTCTCAACCTGGTTCTCGCGGGCGAAGCCCGTCGGAGAGAGCATCCAGAAGGAACGGACGCACGCCTGCTGGCGGCAGATCGCGACCGCTGCGAACTCAGCGCTCAGCGACGACGCAACGACGTCGATGGGCTTGCCGAAGCGCTCATGGAGTTCGACCAGCAGCTGGCTGAGCGCGCGTTGATAGGTGCTCCGTTCTGGGGCAGTCGCCAGCGTCGACCCTCCGAAGCCGGGTAGATCGACGGCGATCAGCGGTCGTTCCCCACGGAATCGTTCGAAGAGAGGTTGCATCTCCTTCGCACAGGCAGCCGCGTTCACCGAGTGTATCAGCAACATGGGACAACCCGCCCCGCTGAGGTCTTCGTACGTGACGACCTGCCCCAGCTCTACGAGGTCTCGCTGATTGCGCGCCGCCTCGAAGGGCAGCGGGAGGTTCGAGCGCAGACCGCGATCGAGCAGCAGGTCGAGCGCCTTCAGGATGCGAGTGCCTCGCGGCTGGGCAGGCGCGAGCAGAGTATCGAGGAATTGGTTCATGCCCAGGTCCTGAGCAAGCCACATGCCAGGCTCCGACGGGCTCCACGCGGAGCTCCAAAAAGCGGACGGGCGGCTCGCTGGAGCCGCCCGCGTCGGACTGGGGAGCGAAACGAAGGCCCTAGTCCTTGTCTCGGCTCGCCACATCCTTCCGCGCGGTAACCATCGACTTCAAGAAGTCGCGGTTCATCTTGGCGATGAAGTCCACGTCGATGTTCTTGGGGCACGCCGCCATGCACTCGTAGTGGTTGGTGCAATGACCGAATCCCTCGGCGTCCATCTGCGCAACCATCTTTCGAACTCGATCCTGACGCTCGGCCTGACCCTGGGGCACCAGCGCCAGATGAGCGATCTTGGCGGCCGTGAAGAGCGAGGCGGAAGCGTTCGGGCAGGCGGCGACGCAAGCGCCACAGCCGATGCAAGCCGCCGCCTCGAACGCCAGATCCGCGTTCTCCTTCGGGATCGGGATCTCGTTGGCGTCGCGCGCCGAGCCGGTACGCACCGAGATGTAGCCGCCGGCCTGGATGATGCGATCGAATGCGGAGCGGTTGACCACCAGATCCTTGACCACCGGGAACGCCTTCGCGCGCCACGGCTCGATCCAGATCTCGTCACCGTTCTTGAACTGCCGCATGTGGAGCTGGCACGCGGTGGTTTCGCGCTGCGGACCATGCGGCCTGCCGTTGATCACCATGCCGCACATGCCGCAGATCCCTTCTCGGCAGTCGTGATCGAAGGCAATGGGCTCCTCGCCCTGCTCCAGGAGCCGCTCGTTGACGACGTCGAGCATCTCCAGGAAGGAGGCGTGGGTGCTGATGTCCTTGGCCTCGTAGACCTTGAACCCACCAGCATCGTTCGGCCCCTTCTGGCGCCAGACGTGGAGCTTCAGGTTGATCGTTTCCATCTCTCTGGTCTCCTCCGTCTCACTTGTAGCTTCGCTGCGAGGGCTTCACGTACTCGAAGTCCAGCGTCTCTTTGTTCAGCTTCTGCTTGCCGGCTTCGCCGGTCCATTCCCACGCGGCAACGTACTGGTAGTTGTCGTCGTCACGCTTCGCCTCGCCTTCGGCAGTCTGGTGTTCCTCGCGGAAGTGACCGCCACAGGACTCGTCGCGCTTCAGCGCGTCGAGGCACATCAGCTCCCCCATCTCGAGGAAATCGGCGACGCGCCCGGCCTTCTCCAGGGTCTGGTTCAGCTCCTCGCCGGTGCCGACGACCTTGAGGTTCTGCCAGAACTCCTCGCGCAGCGCCGGGATCTTCTGCAGCGCGGTCTGCAAGCCCTCCGCGG
>JAGQIY010000920.1 GCA_020430865.1 Myxococcales bacterium | reverse complement strand
GTCCACGCCGCCCGCGAGGATCGAGACCAGCGCGAAGACCGCCCCGATCACGTAGAGGTACCAGCTCGCGAGGTTCAGGCGCGGGAAGGCGACGTCCCTCGCTCCAACCATCATCGGCAGAAAGAAGTTGCCGAAGGTGGCCGGGATGCTCGGGATCATGAACAACCACACCATCACCACGCCGTGGAGAGTGAACAAGCGGTTGTAGGTTCCGGCTTCGACGATGGTCTTCTGCGGCGTGAGCAGCTCCACCCGCATCAGGAGCGCGAAGATCCCGCCGAGCAGCAGCGCCAATGCGGTGGCGAAGAAGAACATCACCCCGATGCGTTTGTGGTCGCGGGTGAGCAGCCATGACCGCACGCCGGTCTGTTCCGTGAGGTAGCTGGGGTCGCTCATTCTGCTCCTTGTTGCGTCCCGGAAGAGGGCGGGGGTGAGGGGGGCCCTGCATCCGAGGCGCTCGACTCCAGGATCTGCTCGGGGCGCCGACGCACGTCGCGCAGCGACTGGATGTAGGCAACGATTGCCGCGGCCTCCGCCTGAGGGATCTGTCCCTGGTACGTCGGCATCACGTCCTGGTACCCACGGACCAGCTGCGCGCTCGGGTCCATCATCGACCGCGTGAGGTAGTTCTCGTCGGCGGTGACGTGCCGACCGTCCTCGAGGGTGACCTGCCGGCGGTACAGGCCTGCCCAGCTCGGGCCGATGTGCTTCTCACCCGTTGCCGTGTGGCAACTCATGCAGCCGTGGGAAACGGCCGCGGCGCGTCCTCGATCGGCGATCGTCTCGTCTGCCTTCTGCCGCAGTGGTCCAGCCACTTCGAGTTCGGACTTGGCCGCGGCCACCGGCTCCGGGGTGCGCCCGGCCTTCCACGCGTCCCAGTCCTCCGGTGAGAGAGCGACGACACGTCCGCGCATCCGGGAGTGGCTCAAGCCGCAGTACTCCGCGCACAGCAGGCGGAAGGTGCCAGGACTCTCGATGTGAAAGGCGATGCTCGTCGTCATCGCCGGCACGGCGTCTTGCTTGAGACGCAGGGCGGGTACGTAGAAGCTGTGCACGACGTCCCTGGAGGTCAGCAGCAGTCGCACGTCTCGATCGGCGGGAACGACCAGCACCCCCAGGGTGACATCGCCATCCGCCTGTTCGAACTTCCACATCCACTGCTTGGCCACGACGTGGATGTCGAGAGCCTGCTTCGGCGACTGGTGCATCTCGATGTACTGCTTGAAGCCCACCCCCCACCACAGCACGAACAGGGCGAACATGCCGAACGCCGTGCCAACTTCGAATCCGCGCGGAGAGCTGACCGGTGTTCCGACTTCGGAGCTGCTCCTGCGCCGGTAGCGCACCGTGAACCAAATGGCCAGGACGAAGACCAGCAAGCTCCCGACAGCGGAGACGCCAAGCACGAAGAAGTGCAAGAGGTCGATGCCTCGCGCGGAGCTGGACGCCGGATCCGGGAGGAACAGAACGGCACGAAGGAAGTCCGTCATGGTCCTCCTCCCTGGGGGGCGCGCGCGTCCGGTTCTTCCCGCAGGCCGGCGTCCAAACCCGCGTCCAGCGCGAGTCTCATCGCCGCGCGAACCGGGATCCGCGCCACCCCCGTCTCGGGGTCGAAATCCCAGGCCTGCAAGCGCGCCCGCTGCTGAGCCCGGAGCGTCGCGGCGCGCTCCGTTTGGTTGATGTCGTCAGCTTCGAGGCGCTGTGGGTGGGGTGCAGTCGACGGCTGCGGGACTTGCCAGTGGTGCAGCAAGAACGCGGCGCCGGCGACGCAGAGCATGCCGAAGGCGGCGAGTCCCAGGATGGAGAGCGTTGCCTTGCGGATGCGTACGTCCTCTTCGGCGCGGGCTGAGGAAGGAGTATCGTTGCTCATGAGCTTTGGTAGGCGAGGGATTCGGAGAGACGGGGGTCACCTTCTGGCAGCAGCTTGGTCCGCCGAGCCCGCCAAGCGCCGACCCAAGACGCGAGCGAGAAGACGCAGACGCAAGTCGGCGCCAGGGTCCAGCTGGGCGTCGCGTTGGGGCCGAACGCGGGGACCACCAGCCAGTAGACGTCCAGGGTGTGCCCCAGCAGGACGATGCTCGCGACGCAGGCCAGCGCTCGGGGTGAGAACTTGAGGCGCCGTGAGAGCAGGGCGATGAACGGAACCGCAAACTGGGTGAGCACCAGGCAGAGCGCGACTCCCTTCCACTGCGGGGTGGCTCGGGTGAGGAAGTACGAGGCCTCGGCGGGGACGTCTGCGATCCACACGATGTAGAACTGGGCGTAGGCGAAGTACGCCCAGACGCAGACGCTCGCCAGCAGCACGCGCCCGAGGGCGTGGAAATGCGCGCCGCGCAGCGCCGACAAGTGTCCTGCGCGCCGCAGCATGAAGAGGACCAAACACTGCAGCGCGGTCGCGCCGGAGAACGCGCCTGCCAGCACGTAGGCGCCATAGATCGTGGAGTAGAACTCCGGGTCGAGTGACATCAGCGCGTCGAAAGCCAGAAAGCTCACGACCAGTCCGAAGATCGGGAGCAAGACCGCGCTCGCGCGCACCATCCTCCGCCGCG
>JAGQIY010000919.1 GCA_020430865.1 Myxococcales bacterium | reverse complement strand
CCGTCGAGTGCCTCGAATATCTCCCAGCGGGACAACGCGACGACGAACAGGGCGTCGCCGATGCCGCCGAGCCAAATGCGGAGGCTGGTCTGGCTGCTCGTGAACGTCCGCCAGTCATCGATCCGCGGGCCTTCGACGTCGAAGCCGTTGTCGAACGCGGCCTTCTCAAGTCGTGTCCAGGTGAGAGGCGAGATGCTCATCTGGCCCTCCCTAGCGAACGTTCAAGCCACCGAACCCGAATGCTGATGAACTCACGCAGGGGCGTGCCGTCTAGCAGCGCGGCCGCACGTGCAATGCGGTCGTCGCGCGTTGCCGTCTTGTTCCCGTAGTCGCGCTCCAAGCGGGACTTCTCGCTATCCAACGCGGCGACACGGGCGGCGACCAGAGCGGGGTGATTGAGATTGAGGACCCCGTTGTCCTTCACAGCGGCATCATGGGGCACGCCCAACGCGAGGACGAGCGCCTGGCGCTGCGCATCGTCGAGGGGAGCGTCAGTGCGCACGTATGCCTCGCCCAGACTGGTGAAGCCAACACAGCGCTCGTAGGCGTGTTCAACGGGCCACGGAAGGTCGGCGTCAGCTGCGTCGGCGCGCAACGGGGCGTCATGCTTCCGACAATCGCAGGTCGTGTCCGTGGGGCACGAAAGGTAGAGGTTCCGCCAATGCAGGGCGAGTTCGGGTGCCGCGCTCAGCGGCCTCCAGTGGTCGATTCGAGGCGTGGGGCGGCCTTCCTCTACCCGGCGCTCGCAGTAGACGCACAGCCCGCGCTGCTCCCGATACATGACAGCGCGGAGCTTGCGCTTCTCCATCGCGTCGAACGTCGAGCGCGCATAGGCACTGCGGTCGGTCGCGCGAGGCAGCCCCTCGAGAAAAGCCTCCTCGGCCTGTTTCCAGGTCCGCGCCTCTTGCCCGTCCGGCGACACGTCTCCCGGGGGCCATGGTTTTCGCAGGCCGCGCATCTACTCCCCCCAGTCGAACAGCCCGCGGGCGCGTACGAGCGCGGGGTCGAGATTCCCCCACTTGTCCTCAAGTTCCGCGAGGAGCCTCTCAGCTGAGTCCCTATCGTCCTGGTCGATCGCGTCGTGCAGCCGGCGCAGCATCTTCTGCCCTTCGGCATCGCGGTCGTTCGTGTTCATGAGCTCACGCAGAATTGCGTTGGTGTCGCGTCCCTCGACGAATATGCCATGCTCTTGTACCCGCCCGCCAACGAGCCGGCGAACCTGCCGATTGAGCGCGCTGCTCAGAACCTGTGGCGAGTGGGTCGTGACAACGAACTGGAGCCGCGGGAAAGTCTCACGCAGCCCGTCTAGCACGATGCGTTGCCAGCGTGGGTGGAGGTGGAGGTCGAGCTCGTCGATGAGAGCGACTCCCTCGACCAGCGAAGGGGCTTCGCCGCCGTCCTGCTCGTTGAGTATCACGGCTCGCCGGGCGATGTCGGCGACGAGCGACAGGTAGACATGGAATCCGTCCGAGAGTTCGTGCCACGTAGCGACCTGTTCGCTCTCGAAGCGCACCACGGGGCTGCGCTCACGCGGATCGTACCAAGCGCGAGTTACACTCGGCGTCGCCTTGGCGACCGTATCCATCACGGCGGTGGCCAGGAACCGCTCCGGCTCGCCTTCCTGGCGTCGGACCGTGTCGGCGAGGATCTCCTCGAGCAACCAGGTCAGCAGCGCCGAGTCGTCCTGTGCGGGGTTCAGGGACGCGGCGTAGCCCTCCCAGCGGTCCGGGCGTGTCGGGGCCGGCTTGGTCGAGGCCTTGCCGCGCCCCATCCGCTCGACACCGTAGAACGCGAAGAGGGGCCACCGGGCTCCGGGCACGCGGACTTCCTCGAGCGCCGCCTGAATGTCCGCGTGCTTCGAGGTCTTCCGGTTCGATGCCGGGTTCGCCGACTGCGACCATGAGACCGCGTTTGCGCTGCCGACGGTGGCGGTCCAGGCCAGGGAGCAGGCGCCCGCGGGCTCCCTTCGACCGCGATCGTCCAGCGTGACCTTGCGCGGGTCGCGCTGCGCATCGAGCTTCAGCGCGCGCGGCGTTCCGGTTTGGAATGCGGTCAGACCCACCGCCAGGGCGTGCAGCACCGAACTCTTGCCGGCGCCATTCTCAGCGAAGAGCAGCGTGAGATCGGGCTCGAGAGCAAGCTCGAGCTGCTCGAAGCAGCGGAACTGCTCGAGGACGAGTGTGTCGAATCGGAAGGTCATGTCGCCCTCCTCGGGGGGCCGAGTGGTGAGACGTACGGCTGGCCACTGG
>JAGQIY010000007.1 GCA_020430865.1 Myxococcales bacterium | reverse complement strand
CCAGCGTCCACTTCATCGAACACGTAGGTGGCGACGCCCCCTCCGGCGTTGCTCACAGACTGCAGCGCCAGGAGGATGCGCGAGAGCTCGCCGCCACTGGCCACTTCGCTGAGCGGGCCCGCGGGCTCGCCTGGGTTTGCGGAGACCCTGAGCTCCACGCGATCGACGCCGGCGCCGTGAATGCGCTCGGCAGGCAGCCGCTCGACGGCGATCTCGATGCGCGCGAGCGGCATGCACAGCGACTCGAGCTCGCACTCCACCTCGCGAGCGAGTCCCTGCGCCACCTCGCCGCGTCGCTCGTGGAGCTCGGCGGCGATCTCCAGCGCCGCAGCCAGGGCTTGCTCGCGTCGTACGTCGAGCGCCGCGATGCGCTCGGCGCCGCTCCGCCACTCGTCGACTTGAGCCTCCAGGCGCTCCCGCGCCTCGCAAAGCGCGGGCCCATGCTTGCGCCTCAGCACCGCCAGCTGATGCTGCCGCTCCTCCAGTCGCTGCAGGGACTCTTCGGCGTCGTCCTCGACGCACAGCGCCCTGCGCGCCTCGACGAGCGCCTCTTCACAGCTGGCGGCTGCGGCGCTGAGCGCGCTGCTCAGCGCCGCGAACTCGCCCACCTGGAGCGCGCGCAGCTGGCGCTCGAGCGCCGCGAGTCGGGGCAAGACGGCGCCGTCGCTCTCCTCGAGCTCGGACTCCACCAGGCGCACGGCCTCCACGGACTCCTCACGTCGACGCAGCGAGTCCAGGCGCTCCCTCACCCCCTCCCACTCCCCTGGCTGCGGATCCAGCTCGATCAGCTCGTTCAGCTGGTGCTCCAGGTAGTCGCCCAGCGCGGGATCCTGGGCCAGCATCTCGCGCAGTCGCTCGAGCTCACGCTCGATGCCTCGCAGCTCTGCGAACCGCGCTTGGTACGCCTCGAGGCGCGCCGAGAAGCGCTTGTCGCGGCTTCGCGCGTGCTCGTCCAGGAGCTCGAGATGACGGCCCAGGCGCGCCAGGCTGTGCTGCTGGTGCTGACCGCAGATGTCGATCAGGCGCTCGCCCACCTCGGCCAGCTGCGGCTGAGGCCTGAGCTGCCCTTGGATCAGGGCGCGACCGCGACCGCTCCGCGGAACCACGCGCTCGAGCACCACTTCCCGTCGCTCCCCATCTCCGCTCGGCAGCTCGAGCCCGCGCAGGACCTGCATCACCGCGCCCCCCTCGGGCACGACGAACTGGGCCTGAACCAGCGCGCGCTCGCACTCGGCGCGCACGGCGCGCGCGCTGCCCTTCGCGCCACGCAGCAACGAGAGCGCGGTGACGATGATGGACTTTCCGGCGCCGGTCTCACCGGTCAGCACGTTGAGTCCGGGGCTGAGTTCGAGCTGGAGCTCATCAATCACCGCCAGCCCTTGGATGCGCAGGAAAGACAGCATGCGCGCCCGTTGTAGCTCAACTCCGGCGCGCGGAGGCTGTCAGTAAATGTCCTGGTCACGCGAATCTGGGATTCGCCGAACAAGTCAACGCAGCGTTTCGGGAACGGCGAACGCCTGTCAGGGGTCCGCCGCATGTCTGCGCGAGAGCACGAACGCGTCGAAGCCCGCCACCGGGGGGCAGCGGGCTCCGTCGACTCTCCTGACGCGAGGTTAGTGAGGCGAATCTATGATTCGCTGAACAGGTCAACACAGCGTTGCCTCGTCTCGAAAGCGGCCCGATGGCGAACTGCGGAGACAGGACGCTAGTTGCGCGAGGTGAAGATGCGCAACACGTACCAGAACATCAGCGCCACGCTGGCGAACAGGTGGAGCGAGGCCCCGACGTAGCGATCCGTGGGGTAATGATGCAACACGTTGGAGGTGTCGTAGAGGATCGCTGCGCCAGCGAACGCCACCATCGCGACGCTGAAGAACACGCCCAGCTGCAGCCCGAAGAGCACCGCCGCGACGATCAACAGCATGGCCACGATGCCGCCCCACATTAGGAAACCGCGAAGGAATGAGAAGTCCTTGCGAGTGATGAAGGCGACCGCCGTCAGCCCGGCGAAGCCGAGCAGGGTGACCACCGCCGCGCTCGCGATGACACCCGAGCCCTTCATCTCCGCGAAGGCCAAGAGGGGCACGAAGATGATCGCCTCCAGCACGATGTACAGGCCGAGCCCGAAGTACTGAGACGCCTTGGACTTGGCTGACTGGGCGAAGTGCGTCGCCACCCAGCTGCCCACCATGAAGGCGCCGAGGACCAGCAGCCAGCTACGGAAGATCGGGAACAGCGCGTAGGCGATGCCCGACTTGAAGAGAAAGACCTCGATCGCCGTGAACGCCGCGATGGCCCCGAACAGATGGCCATAGGTTCGGGTGATGAACTGCGCGCGCGCCTCGACCAAACCAGGCCGCGCGTGCGCCGCAGGGGATTGGTAGGGGTTGTACTG
>JAGQIY010000918.1 GCA_020430865.1 Myxococcales bacterium | reverse complement strand
CGGCGACCTGGTTCGGCTCCGTCAACAAGTGGATGCTCTGGCCCGGCGTCGCGATGATGGTCACGTGCTCGCTGACCTCATTCGCGTTCTCCTGGCGTGCCGTGCTGCGCGCCCTGACCGGTGCGCGCAAGGCGGCCGGTGAAGCTCCTGCGGAGGCATCGAGCCACGACGTCCCGACGCGAGCGCTGATGGTGGGGATCCTCGCCGCGCTGGTGCTCGCGACCGTCACCCAGGTGAAGCTCTTCGACATCGTGCTCTGGGCGGCGGTGCTGGGGGTTGGACTGACGTTCGTGCTGGCGATCGTCTCGGCCCGCGTCTCGGGGGAGACGGGGCTCGCGCCAGTCGGACCGATGGGCAAGGTGACGCAGCTCTTCTTTGGCGTGATCACCCCGGGGAACGCCGCGGCGAATCTGATGGCGGCGAACGTCACGGGTGGCTCGGCGAGCCAGTGCGCGGATCTCTTGCACGACATGAAGACGGGACTCCTGATCGGGGCTTCTCCGCGCCTTCAAGCCGTGGCCCAGGTGTTCGGTGTGATGGCGGGGGCGCTGGCCGGGAGCTGGGCGTACCTCGTCATCATGCCGGATCCAAAGGCTCAGCTGCTGACCGAGGAGTGGCCTGCGCCTGCCGTTGCCGCGTGGAAAGCGGTGGCGGAGATCTTCGCGAAGGGCCTGGACACGATGCCAAAGGGGGCGATCGGCGCGATGCTGATCGCTGGCGCGCTGGGAGTCGTCCTGGCGATCCTGGAGAAGCAGAAGGCCAGGTGGGCGAAGTTCGTGCCGTCGCCCGCCAGTATCGGCATCGCCATGGTGATCCCGGCCTTCTACTCGCTCTCCATGTTCCTGGGCTCTGCGGTCGCCCTGCTCCTGACCCGCGCGGTGCCGAACTGGTCGGCGCGCTTCCTGATCGTCGTTGCCTCCGGACTGGTCGCAGGGGAGAGCCTGGCCGGAGTCGGTCTCGCCATCCAGGAGACGCTCAGGTTCGCCACGACGCGCTGATCGCCGCGCGCGGCTTCTTTTCTTGGGGGAGAGGTCGCGCTGCGAGAACGCCGCGACAGCCTGCTGGAATGCCGTACAGCGTGGTCAGGCCAGATATGGCACATTGGCGACGCCGGGGAGGCTCGAGCTGCGCCTCACCCCCAAACCCGAGCACTGGTAGTCCCGATGAGTGATCTGATCGTTCCGTTTCTCTACGAGCTCCGAAACAAGCGCCTGAAGGTCGGAACCCAGGAAGCGGTGCAGCTCGCTCGGGCGATGCACCTCGGGCTCCATGGCCATACCCTGGACGGCTTCTACTATCTGGCTCGCTCGTTGATGGTGCACAACGAGGCGGATCTCGACCGCTTCGACGAGGCGTTCCTGGCGCACTTCAAGGGCATCGTCGTCGACACCAAGGAGTTGATCGACCAGCTCGACGAGTGGCTCAAGGATCCGAAGATCCTGGAGACCCTCACCGACGAGCAGCGGGAGGCCCTGCAGGAGCTCTCGAGCGAGGAACTCCAGCGGATGCTGGAGGAGCGTCTGCGTGAGCAGAAGAAGCGTCACGAGGGCGGCAGCAAGTGGATCGGCACGGGCGGAACCAGTCCGTTCGGGACCGGTGGTCAGCATCCGTCGGGAATCAGCATGCGTGCTCAGGGCAACAAGGGACGCGGTGGCAAGGGCGCGATGGGGATGGCGGACGCGCGAAAGTACCGCCCCTACCGTTCGGATCTCGTGCTCGACGTCCGGCAGATCGAGGTCGCGCTGCGCAAGCTGAAGAACTACAGCCGCGAAGGGCTCGAGGAAGAGCTCGACATGG
>JAGQIY010000917.1 GCA_020430865.1 Myxococcales bacterium | reverse complement strand
CCGAGGGGTCTCTGCCGGACGGACTCCGTGGCACGCTGGTGAGGAATGGTCCCGGGCTCTTCGAGTCCTTCGGCGTCCCCTACCCCCACTTGTTCGAAGGCGATGGCGCCCCGAGCGCGGTTCGCCTGGAGTCCGACGCGGCGCTCGGCGCCCACCGCGTGGTGGAGAGCGCAGAGCTGCGAGAGGAGCGCCGCGCTCAGAAGCCGCTCTACAGCACGGTCGCCGCCTGGCCCCGGCGGCTCAAGAACGGGCTGACGATGCGCATCAAGAACACCGCCAACACCAGCGTGATGCACTGGCAGGGGCGCCTGCTGGGGCTGATGGAAGCCGCCCCACCAACCGAGCTGGATCCCGAGGATCTCAGCACTCTGGGAGTGACGCGACTCGGCGAAGTGGTCCGCGGCCCGTTCTCCGCACACCCGCACCGGGTCGTGGGGCGCAACGCGACCTACAACTTCGGGGTGTCCTACGGCCGCCAGGTGAACCTCGACATCTACGAGCTGCCAGACACCGGCAGCGCCAGGCACCTGACCAGGATTCGCCTCGACCGCGCCGTGATGCTCCACGACTTCATCGCCACCGAGAACCACTTGGTGTTCCTGGTGGCACCTGCCGAGGTGCGCGTGCTGCGCGCGTTGCTCGGCATCGGCAGCTTCGCAGAGCTATTCGAGTGGCACCCCGAGCGGGACACCGAGGTGATCGTGGTTCCCATCGACCGCCCCGAGGCGGTGCGTCGTTTCCGCACAGAAGCATTCTTCCAGTGGCACTTCGCTGGCGCGTTCGAGCGTGGGGAGGAGCTGTGCCTGGATCTGATCGCCTACGCCGACTTCTCGAGCTTCTCGGATCTGGAGCGGGGCGAGATCGACGAGCCGGGGTACTACGAGCGAGTGACGCTGGATGCTCGACGCGCTGCGGTTCGACGCGAGCGCTTGTGCGAGGTGCCCTGTGAGTTCCCGCGCATCGACCCCCGATTCGAGGGACGAGAGTTCGGTCAGGCGTGGGTGGTTACGGCTCGCGGTGAACAGACGGGGCTCGCGCGACTGCACACGCCGAGCGGACGGCTGGAGGAGTACCTGTTCCCCAAGGGTAGCTACGCTTCCGAGGGGATCTTCGTCCCGCGATCGGGGTCGGCGCAGGAGGGCGACGGTTGGCTGCTCAGCCTGGTGTATCGAGCCGACACGGATCAGAGCCACCTCGCGGTGCTCGATACCCGTGAGCTTTGCGCGGGCCCGGTGTTCAGGGCGTTCTTCGAGCACCACGTGCCAGTGACGTTCCACGGCATCTGGCTGCCTGCGGAGAGCTGAGCCGACACCGGCAAGAGCACAGCGCGCGTTGTCGCGCGGGCCCAGGCTGTGGCAGGGTCGCGCGATGCCTACTCTGCGACTCGAAGAGGCGTCCAACACCGGCGGCGTGCCCCTCGAACTCTACTACGAGACCTTCGGCGAACCTCAGGACGAGCCGTTGCTCGCGATCATGGGACTGGGCGCCCAGTGCGTGCAGTGGGACGAGGACTTCTGCCGCCTGCTGGCCAGTCAGGGCCACTTCGTGGTGCGCTTCGACAATCGCGACATCGGGCTCTCGAGCCACCTCGATCATCTCTCGACTCCTCGTGTCCTCGACTTGATCCAGCGAGCGCAGGCGGGGGAGAGGCCGGAGGTCGACTACACGCTGACCGACATGGCCCGAGACGCTATCTCGCTCATCAGCGCTCTGGGGTATCGACGCGCACACATCGTCGGCGCCAGCATGGGCGGGATGATCGCCCAGCGCGCGGCGCTTCATTTCCCGGAACACGTGAAGAGCCTCACCAGCATCATGTCCACGACGGGTCATCCCTCACTTCCCTCGGGGAAACGCGAGGCGTTCATGGCGTTGATCGCGCCGCCACCCACGGAGCGCGACGCGTTCATCGACTACAGCGAGAAGCTGTGGCGAGTCATCGGTAGTCCCGAGCTCGTCGGTCCGGAGCGGGCCAGGCTCACGGCGGGTCGAGTCTTCGACCGCGGTACTCACCCCGCAGGATTCGTACGCCAGTTCGCGGCGGTGGCGGTGGACGGTAGTCGCCGCGAGGCCCTCGCCAGCGTGGACATCCCGAGCCTCGTGATTCACGGCACGGCAGATCCGTTGATTCCAGTGGAAGGAGGACGCGACACAGCGAAGGCGATCCCTGGCGCCTCCCTGCTGGAGCTGCCCGGAATGGGCCATGATCTGCCGGAGCCGCTCTGGGACACCATCGCCGAAGCCATCGCGGCGAACGCTCGGCGCGCCAAGCGCTGACCAACGCTGCGCTAGCGCGACCCCCAGCCTCCATCCACGTCGAGCACCTGACCGCTCACGTAGGCTGACTGCTCGGACAGGAAGAACGCCACACAGCGCGCAACGTCTTCGGGCACACCAGCTCGTCCAAGAGGCACCTCGAGCGCGTAGCGGGCCAGCTCTGCTTCGCTCATGTGGCTCGTCATGTCCGTACGAATCAGACCGGGGGCCACGGCGTTCACGCGGATTCCGCGGGGAGCCAGCTCGGCGCACAGCTGCTTGACGGCCGCTTCGAGCCCCGCCTTGGCCGAGGCGTAGCCCACATGCCCCGCCAAGGCATGACGAGCCAGGTTGCTGCTGATGAACACCAGCGACGCCCCATCGAGGATCAGCTCGCTCCGTAGCAGCGTCTGCAGGAGGGCGAGCGGCGCCTCCAGGTTGCTCCGGAGTTCTTCGAGCAAGGGATCGAGGCGCGTGGCGGCGTCACTCAGCGCTCCCTCGCCGGGTCGCGAGGCGTCGCCCGCGAACGGCGCGTAGCGCGCGACGCCAGCGTTGAGCACGACTCCGGAGAGCTTCTGCTCCAGGGCTCCGAGGCGCCTCGGCAGCTGATCACGCGCCGCGGGATCGACCAGATCGCAGGCCAGCAGGCTCAGGCTGTGCGCGGATCCAGCCAGCTCGTCGCTCAGCGCGCTCGCGGCGGCGTGGTTGTCTCGATACACACCCACCACGTCCCCTTGAAGAATCAGCCGAGCGCAGATCGCCTTGCCGATGCCGCGACTGGCGCCGGTGACGAGCACGCTCATGCGCCCGGCCCTCCGGAGCCGTGGGTTGCGACCTCTATCTCGTCGTTGGGGATGAACGCAGGCACGTCACAGCAGAACAGCGTCGCCCAGCCGCTGCCCAGGTTCCTGTAGTGATGCACCTGGCCCCTTTGCCAGGTCACTGGAGAGAGGCCCTTGATACGCTGGCCATCTCGCTCGAGCTTGCCACTGACTCGCCACTCGAGCTCTCGCATCTGCTCGTGCCGATGAGCCGAAATTTCGCCACCCGGCGCGACGTGGAGCAGGTACAGCCCAGCTTCTCCCGTCTCCAGCAAGACCTCCACACGACCGAAACGCGCCTGTTCTTCGCCACGCGGAAATTGATCAGGGGAGCGCTGCAGCTCGACTTCTGCCGCCGCCGCGCGCCCGAGCAGCGCGTGGGGCTTCTTGATGCGTACGCGGACGTTCTCCAGTCCGGGCAGCACCCCGAACAGCATCGCACATAGCTCCTCCCCGGCGTTCTCGAGCAACCGGTAGCGACGAAAGCCGAGCAGCGTGATCACCTGATCGGTGACGCGGTCGTAGTCGAGGGTATCCGAGATGCGCCCGCTCCTTCCTGCCTTGCCGAGATCGAGGCCAAGCTCGAGATCGACGATCAGCGGTTGCTTCTGCTGACGTTCGTGCGGATGGATGGCCACGACGCACTCGAGCTTGATACCGTGAACGCGGATCCAGTCGCCGGCCATGCGCCTCGTATAACGCCTGGGCTGCCCCCCGGCACTCACAAAGTCCGTCCGTCAGCGCGCCCGCTCAAACCGGCGGAGCCGGCTTGCGTAAGGCCGTGGCGTGTCGATCTCCCGCTCTGCCGCTAGCCTGAGCCGCCGCGCTTGGCTCGGCGGTGCACTCGCTGTCGCCTGCTCGCGGGCGACCGAAGCGCCCTCGGGTGCCTCCGCCGAGGCACGCGCTCCTACCTCGAGCGCGAAGGACCCGTTGCTCGAGGCTCGCGAACCGGGACCGGGCATCGCCGTGATCGAGCTGTTCACCTCTCAGGGCTGCTCGAGCTGTCCACCGGCAGACCGAGTGCTGCAAGAGCTCACCCGAGCGGCGGATCCCGCCGTGCTCACCCTGAGCTTTCACGTCGACTACTGGAACTACCTCGGCTGGACCGATCCTTACAGCAGCCCGGCTCACTCCGCCCGTCAACGCAGCTACGCCGCCCGCCTGAGCGCCGGCCGCGTCTTCACTCCCCAGGCCATCGTCAACGGGCGCCACTCGGCCCTCGGCTCGGCTCGAAGCGAGCTCGAAGACCTGATCCGCATGGAGAAGCAGGTATCCCCGCTGGCCAGGCCTCGGCTCCAGTTCCGGGAGGACAGCCTGCGCTACCAGGTCGCCGCGCAGCGGGGCGGTCTGCGCATCAGCTTGCTCGTGCTGCAGGACGCCGCGCGCAACCCGGTGCCGCGGGGTGAGAACAGCGGGGAAGAGCTCAGCCACGTCCACGTCGTGAGGCGACTGACCGAGCGCCAGCTAGAGGGAAGCGGCGCCGGGACCACGGGCGAGTGGAAGCCAGACCTGACGGGCCTCCCCCCCAGATCCGGGCTCAGCGCGGCAGCCCTCGTCTCTGAGCCCTCGGGAGCGATCGTGGGTGCCACGCAGCTCAGCTTGGCCTGAGCGCCTCTGATTCCTTACGGTATCAGTCGACGACCTTCGCCCCGAGCTCGAAGCCGGTCAGCGTGCGAGGTTCGCCCTGATCGAGGTCGATGAAGGTGACGCGCCCCTCGGGGTGTTCCTGGGCCACGAAACCTCGACGTGCGCCAGCGACCATGCCAGCGGCCAGCGGCGGACTGGCGAGCGTGAAGTAGTCGACCTGCAAGCTCGGGATGCGAACCAGGTACACCCCGTACAGCCGCGCGTCGTCGGAGCGCACGGTGATCAGCGCGCGATCGGAGTCGGGGCTGATTGCGACGCTCATCGGCGCCGCGTCGGTGCCAACGATCTTGGGCGCGCGCAGCTCCGCAGCGGGAACGATGGCAAAGCCTCCAGCCTTGGTGGAGCCCGCCGCTCTGCCCTGGAGCACCACGGCGTGAGTGCCGTCGGGCGTCGCGAAGACCGCCTGGACCGGCGCCTTGAGATCGACGGTGCGCAGGCT
>JAGQIY010000916.1 GCA_020430865.1 Myxococcales bacterium | reverse complement strand
TGAGCACCAGCGCCAGCTTCGACAGCGCCTCGGAGACGATCAGCGTGGTCAAGTACGCGAGCCACAGCTTACCTCCCTCCAGGCCCGTTGCCGTACGATAACTTCGGAAGAGATTCACGAAGTACAAGCCGAGTAGCGGCAGCATCGCAAGGGCGAACACCAGCAGCACAGGGTTCGTCACCGAGATGTCTCGCGGGATCCCCAGGGTCAGGAGCCCCACGATCATCAGGACCCAGCGCGCGCCGATCACGGCCAGCGCCACGTCGAGCAGCCGAGCCTCGCTCTTGGCCAGCCTCGCGACGCCGAACGCAATCAGGACCATCGGCGGCACGCTGACCGTCCAGTCGAGCACGCCGGTCAGGAAGCCAACCGAGTCGCCGCTCAGGTGTACATCCATCGCGCCGTCGAAACGCAGGCGCACCATGAAGGCGACCAGCTGTAGCACGTGATCCCCAGGGCAACGCTGGTCGCAGCGGTGGTGGAGAGCGCGGCAACGGGATCGAGGTACCAGCGCTGCCTGGGCGCCGTGCGCTCCAGGGCGGCCAGGAGACGTTCGGCCTCCTCTCGGGAAACCTGGCCGGAGGCCATCATCTCCAGGACTCTCTCTTGGGGCGTGCTCATCACTCAATCTCCTTCAGTCGACGGGCTCCTTCTTCCGCCGTCATTTTTCCGCGCGAAATCGCATCGAGGATCGCGTGTCGCTCTGCGTCGGGGTTGCGAGCGTCTTGCTGGAGCTTCGCGATGATCTGGTCGAGACGATTGCGAATCGTCGGGTAGCTTTGTCCTCGCAGCCGCGCGACCTCCTTCAAGCTCCCGGATGCCTTGACGAACATCAGCACGAAGGCGAGCTCGTCGGCGTCGAGGCGAAGCAGGCTCGGTAGGGCGAAATTGCCTTCGAGCTGGGTGCCGCACTGGCCGCAGCCAAGGCGAGTGACGCGCAGCGGACCGCGACAAGCGGGGCACTCCGTGACGAGCTGTGACATGCCACCAAGCGTAGCTGTAGAATGAACTTTGTCAATCTAGAGATGAACAAAGTTTAGTTTTGGTGTTCTAAAATTTATATTCAGGGGGTGAGGGAGCGCCGCGGTGACCTGGGGCGGCACCCTGCAGCGACCTGGGGCAACGTGCCGCGAGGAGGGATCGGATCTCGCTTACGGGCTTGGGGCCGGCTTGAGCACGCGCCTTGCAAAGTCACTCATGTGACTTCGACTCAGTACCTGCATCCACCCCGCCCACTGAATCCACACGGCAAGCCGCGCAGGGTCGGCTTCGAGTTCGAGTACGTCGGTCTGGAGCTGCGTCAGGCCGCGGAGATCGTGCGTGACGTGTTCGGCGGAAGCATCGTGGAGGAGACCGAGTTCCACTGGCGCGTCCTCACGCCGCAGCTAGGCGAGTTCAGCGTCGAGTGTGACTCGAAGTTCCTCAAGGAGAAGCAGTACGAGGCCGCGGCGAGTCGACTCGGCGTGGAGCTCTCGGCGAGTGACAAGGCGCGCTTCGCGGAAGTGCTCGCAGAGCACTCGGATCGCATCGTGCCGAACGAGATCGTGACCCCGCCGCTTCCGCTAGCGCGAATCGAGTTGATGGACGAACTGAATCAACGTTTCGCTGGTGCGGTACCGGACTCGCAGCTCAGCGTGGCTCCCTGTGGTCTACACCTCAACATCGAGGTGGCGACCTGGGAGGTCTCGTGGATCCTGGCCGTGCTCCGCGCGTACTCGGCCAGCTATGAGCGTATCGTGCGTGAGTCGGACGTGAGCCTCCTGCGCCGCTTGTTCCCTTACATCAAGCCTTACCCCGCGGAATATCTGGAGATCTTGGAGCGGGCATCGTACCTCCCAGATCGCTGGCGCATGATCGATGACTACGCGAACCTCGTGCGCACCCGCAACATGGGCCTCGACGCGCTTCCACTGTTCGGGTTCCTCGCGCCCCAGCAGCTGGCGGAACACGACTACCTGGAGCAGGAGCTGATCAAGCCACGCCCAGCCTTCCACTATCGCTTGCCGGATTCCCGTCTCGGAGACGCCACGTGGAACGTCGCGGATGAGTGGAATCAGTGGGTCAGCGTGGAGCGCATCGCCGAGGCGTCGGAGCTCCAGCGACGGAGACTGGTCAGTTGAGTCGTCGCCCCCGAGTCCTGATCGCCGGTCCGGAGCGCGGTGGCGTGGTCGCCTGGTGGTCCGCGGCTCTTGCCGTGTGGATCCAGGGTGGCCGTCCCGTCCGGTCGACCCCCGAGCGACGGATCCCCGCGCGCTGGGACGCCCTGATCCTCGGCGGGGGCGCGGACGTCGATCCCCGGCGCTTTGGTCAGGAGCTGCGTGCGGTCGGGGCCGAGCCCAGAGAACTGGGGCTTGTTTCGCGAGTATTGGCCGCGCTGCTCCTGATGCTGCGCAAGCTACTCGGGCTCGCCTCCAGTCGACATCAGGTCGACCTCGAACGCGATGCCGCAGAGACGCGACTCTTGCATGAGGCCTGGCGGCGTCGACTTCCAGTGCTGGGGATCTGCCGTGGGGCTCAGCTGCTGAACGTGTACTTCAGCGGCACGCTGCACACGGATCTGAAGCAATTCTACGGTGAGGCGCCCAACGCGCGCAGCGTCTTGCCGACCAAGGCCATCCGCGTCGTGCGATCCAGCCGACTCTCCGGGGTGCTCGGGCGCGAGGTGGTGCGTGTGAATGCGCTCCACGACCAGGCCATCGCCGCAGTTGGGGAAGGACTCGTCGTGAGCGCCTGCGAGCCGAACGGGGTGGTGCAAGCCATCGAGAGCGAGGACCCCAGGTGGCCCGCGGTTGGCGTGCAGTGGCATCCGGAGTACTTGCCGCAGCTTCGCGCCCAGCGTCGCCTCTTTGGCTGGCTGGTGGAGGACGCTCGGCGACGCTCCGGCTCCCACACGCTGCCAGGCAGCACCACTCCGCGCGCGCCCTCCCGCGCTGCGGTGGCGGATTGACCCAGCGAGCCTGGCGACATCGCGGCGGGCTAACCTAGCGCTGGGCGCTAGTGAGCCGCGACGGGAGGGCCCAGGCTCTGTCGGATGTCGAACGCCAGGCCACACGAGTCCAGACCGCGTGCGTAGCGGACGCGCGTTGCCTCGGGGATCCAGTCGGGGGCTACCCGAGCTCGCCGGCGGAGCAGCGGTCGATCCGCCTCGAGGTCAATCAGGCTGACCCGGATCTGATGAGGTCGCTCGCCATCCAGCTCGGTCACCGCGTTCGACTCACCTGGCTCGTCGAGTACGACGAGGAACAGCTCCGACTCCAGCGCCTTCTGGGTTGCCGGAAGTGGAGCGCGTTCATTCTCCCGCTCCAAGGCCTCCACGGTCCTCAGGTCGTCCGCGCGCTTCACCTTCGTGAGCCAGTCGTCCTGCAGATACGGCAGTCCGCGGTAGACGATGCTCAGCGACGCGGCGAAGCGAGTGTCCCAACCCAGGCGTTCGTCGCCGGCGTAGGCCGTGCGCACTCGCGACAGGAGCGCCTTCTGTGTGCGCTGCTTCGGGGGACTCAAGAAGCACAGCAGGAAGGCGTCGCGGCTGGAAGCACCAGCCAGGTCCTGAATGCGCGCGCCTGTGCGGGCGGCTTCGAGGTCGCTCCGCAAGTAGAGCGCGCCGCGGCGCAGGGTGTCGCTGAGCCGTCGCGGGTCGTTCAGCTCCGGTCGGGTGACGTCTCCGGCGTAGGGACCGCTTTCCTGCTGTAGCCAGTGCTGCAGCTTGCCGATCCGCAGCACACCGGCATTGCCCGCCGGAACCAGCTGGCCGGCGACCTCGGCCTCCAGGCGTGCTTTGCGCTCGGCGAGCGCCGCTCGGTCTTGGTCCAGCTGACCGAGCAGCCAGATCGTGCAGGCGATGATCACCCCAGGTACGGTGAAGCGAAGTCCGACCAGCAAGCGACGTTTCCACACCGACGCGTGCTCACCGCCTCGGAGGCTGCGCTCGATTCGAGCCGCCAGCGCCGGGTGCATGCGACGATTGGTGAGCAGGGTCGGCACGGCTCAGCTCGCGTTTCGCTGCAGGTTGGCGTCGACCAGCTGGTTCAGCTGTGCGGCGGTGACGCCCAGGCGAGCCGCAGTCTGGCCTGCCAGGGAAGTGCGCGCGACACCCGGGACGAACTGATACGTCGGCGCTTGATCGGCTCCCAGCTCCACCTGCAGGAAGGTGAGGCCCGGGATCTTCCCCTCTCGTCGCAAGCGTTCGGCGAAGTTGAGGAAGTGGGTGGTGATGAACACCTGCGGCTCGAGCCGGCCCAACATCTTCACCACCAGCTCGAAGATCTCCTCGCCCTCAGATGGGTTCGTTCCGGAGCAGAGCTCATCGAGGATCACCATCGCGCCGGGCGGAAGGTGCTGAAATAGCTCGCGGATGCGCATCAGTTCCATGCCGAGGCGCCCTTCTGATTGATCCGCGTGGGTGTCCTGTAGCAGGGACACCACGAGGCTGGTTGCCGCGCAGATGCTGCCGCCCGCTGCCGGAATGAAGAGCCCCGATTGACCCATCACCTGAGCCAGGCCGAGGGACTGCAGCAGACGCGTCTTGCCGCCCGAGTTCGGGCCGGTGATCAGCAGCGTCGTCGCGTGATGATCCAGTGTCACGTCGCACGGGACGACTCGTGGCTGGCTGGCGAGGAGCAGCGGATTGAACAGGCCGGAAAGGTGCCGTGGGGATTCGGGTGGCGAGAAATCCGGCAGGCTCACCCCCAAACCCGCCTGGAGCGCCAGATCGCGGAACCCCAGCGCGCCGAGATAGAACTCGATATCGACGATCAGCTCGATGAAGTGCAGCGTGTGATCGACCATGCCCTCGAAGACGCCGTCGATCAGGTGTGCCATCACCTCACCGTCGCTGAACTGATAGCCGCGGACGAAAAGCTCCAGCTTGACCAACCAGCGACGCAACACCGAGTTGGCGAACGGATTCTGCTGGTCCTCTTCCAGCTGCAGCAACTCGAAGCCCCGAATGCGGCCGTCAGCCCCGACACCTACCTTCAGGCTGACGCTGGCGAAGTTCTGATCGTAGCGCAAGAGGTCGCCAAGGGAACGATAGGTCTCACCCCCGCGCACCGCCTCGGCGAAATCTGCGAGCCGTCGCAGTCCGGAAGTTGCTGTGTGGAAATTGTTGGCCAGTTGCTCGAACGTCTCGTGGATCAACTTCAGCAGGTCCAGGCGCCGGCGATTGGCGTCCCAGCGCCCCGACCCAGACGCGCCCTCGAGCAGGCTGCGATACTGGCGCAGAGACAGGTAGACCTGCTCCAGGGCTCGTCGTAGCGCAGGTCTTTCCACGAGCTCGGCCAGGCAGCCACGGCGATGGGAGACGATGCGATCGTCCGTGGGAGGGCTGGCAAGGCAGCGGGCGAGGTGTCCAGTATCGGCAGCGAACTCGCGACCGTCGACACGCACGGGAAGGCACTGGGTCACGAACTGAGCGAGGAACAGATCGCTCGCGAAGGCGCTGGCTGACCAGTTGGACGCGGCTCCCCTGGACTGCGCGAGAGCCTCGCGGAACAGCCCGCCCGCAGAGCCGCCAGCGAAGGCGAGGGTGACGGACGTCCGCAGATCGTCCAGGGCGAGCCGGGACCGGCCGCGGCCGTTGAGCAAATCGGGACATCCCGCGGGGGTGAGGTGAGCGCTCGGCAAGTCGGGGTGGGTCTGCGGAGCGTCGAGAACCTGGGGTGCGCTGAGGTCATCGAGCATGGTCGCCGTATGACAGCACGGATGCCGGCAGGATTGGGTGCACCTGGGTTTTCCAGTGTTGTTTCAGACTTTTGGCCTCCCTCAGCGCTGGGTCGCCTCGTGCCGTGCTCAGGAGCCTGCGAGAGGAGTCGCGCGGCTGGTCGCTACCCCACGGTGTCTGGATCCGGGTGGAAGCAACCTCGGGTCGATCCGTCCGGCCAACGAATGACAATTTCGAGAAGCAGATCGAGGTGGGGTGTCGTCGTGTAGACGTGGCGTTGCAGCAGCTGCTCTTCGGGCAGGAGAAGCAGCCGGACTACGCCTACACGTGCGGCTCGCGGACGCTCGAGGGACCGGGATCGTCGCGTTCTTGTACTGAGTCAGCGGGCGGAGTTGCTGCCGGCCGACACAGCCTGCCGCGCGTCAGCCGGCGGAGTCGCCGCCGGCCGACTCAGCGTGCTGCGCGTCAGCGTGCCTTCAGCTTCTTCGCGATCTCTTCGAAGCGCGCGGAGAGGTCCTTGGCCAACTTGAGCAACTCGTCGCGGGCCTCGGGGTCGAGCTCCTTGGCGCGATCCAGGTCCGCGTAGGCGTGGAAGTCCTTCTTGGCGTACTGGCGCACGCCCTTGAGGGCCTTCACGAAGGCGGGCTGCGGCATGCGCTCACCCTGCTTGTTGCTGCGCAACACGCTCGCCTCATGGGCGAGGCGGTTCACCGTCCAGCCTTGCTTCTCGGACTGGTCGAGCAGTCGCGCTTGGTCCTTGATCGGTAGGCTCAATACCGCGCGGAAATGACTCATGCCGTTGTGCTTGTAGCGCCAGGCCTTGTGCTGGTGATAGACGTTGTAGATCGAGATGGCGCGGTACAGGGCCAAGCCGTTCACCGGGACTTCCGGATCCTCCGAGAGCTTCCGGAAAGAGACGTGCCGCGTGCCGAGCTTGCGGAACGTTGCGAGCGACCCCCCGTAGAACTTCTTGAGCACGACCTCACCAAGCTCGAGGCAACCCTCCAGCGTGTTGGTGTCCTGGTGGCGTTTCACCGAGGTCTGCAGAGACTGCATCTCGGTCTTCGACGGGATTAGCGCGCCGTATTGCGAGGTACGGGGCCTCGTGGCCTTCCCCTTGCTCGGCTCGCTGGACTTCTTCGAGGCACGCTTCCCCGCGGCGCGAGCTTTCGGCTGTGCCGACTTCGCTCTCCCGCGGGTGGTGCTCGAACGCGCGGCCCTCTCGGACTTTTCGCGCGGATTCTTCTTCGACGTTCTCGACTTCGTTGCAGCGGCGACCATTCGGAGACGCTAACCCCCATTTGGGTGGCGGTCCACCGGAAGCGACATACTGCTTCGAATGCGTTTCCAGCTCGCGCTTCCAGGAGTCGCCACCCGGATCCACGGCGCATTCCGGGCGGAATCCTGGGGCGAGACGTTCGGCTCCGCGGGGCTCAGACCAGGGTTTTTTCAGCCGTTGCCGCTCGCGTGGAGGTCGCTTCGGAGTCGTCAGAGGCCGCTCGAGGCCTGCGCGGAGCCCGTTGCGGACTCCAGGGGTCATAGCAATGCTTGCGCCCTCTGGAGCGAGCAAGAACTCAATTCGAGGGCGTATCTGCAAGCTCGGGGAGCGCCGATGCTCCCAAGATCGCCCTCGTCTGCGTGTACCGACGGCGTGCTCGGGTGCGCGCCCTCGGAGCAGAGGGCCAGGATTCTGGCGTCCGCTGGCGTGGACCCTGGAGTGTTCACGTTGAAACACTTGTGGTCCGACCGTGTGGCCGGTGCCGCGTCCTGACCCTGGTGCTCGAGCGTGGCGGAGCCTGGTTTTCACGCGGAAAGCGTGATCGCGATGAACGGCGCGGGCGCCTACGCGCGTCTAGCACTCAGCTCGATGGTCTCTTGCGTGCTTGCCTCACGTCGAGCGACTGTCAAGCGTCGCTGGAGGTGTTCGACCCGCTCTTCCAGCCAGCGTTCGGCGCCCTCCGTGGCCAACAGGCGCGCCCCGTGTTCGGACGCCAGCGCGTTGACGAGGATCTCGAAGAGCGTGCTGAAGAGGTACTCACGAGTCGCTGCGGTGATGAAGTCATCGAGCCGGGAGTAGAGCGGGAGCTCTGGGTCGTTGGTGTCGAACGGGGCCGGGAGCAGGCGCACGACCTTGGGTTGCTGTGAGCCGACTCCAGCGAAGTGGCTCGAGACGACGTCCAGCGCGCTCAGGTCCTGCTCGACGAAGGCCCTGAGCAAGCGCTCGGCGAGTCCCAGCAGGAGGCTGTCGAGCTCCCGGACGCCCGAGGGACCCGGGTAGCTGCCCGAGACCTCCACCCCTCGACGTTCGAGCAGCGAGCGCGTACGTTTTCCGACGCAGAAGCAAGGCCCCGGGCCCGTCTCAGCGAGCCGCTCCAGCGCCTTCTCAACGACACGCGAGGTGTAGCCGCCGCACAGCCCCAGCTCTGCGCCGACCACGATCAGGCCAACGGGACCACTGCCGGGGCGCAGCGCGCAACCTACTCGAGCCACGATCGACTCCACCCCCGCCCGGTACTCTCTCGCCGACAGCGCGACCGAGCGGGTCTCCCTGAAGTGATGAGCCGACAGGCTCTTCATCGCGCCCACGGCGTCTCGCAGCCCCGAGAGCGCGGTCAGACGCCGCTTCAGATCGAGTTCGCGGGTCATCGATCGGTCAACACGGCCACCAGGACTGATTGCCAGTCTTCGCGTGGCGTGCTCCCTGCGTCGAGCTCCTCGCACAGCCCTGGCTCCGCGGCGCGACAGCGGCGTACGAGTTGGTATACGTGGTCGCGAAGTTCGCGCAGCGGCAGTCCATCGAGCACGCCGCCAGAGACAGCGAGGAGCGCCACGATCTGCTCGACGTTGCTCTTGGGGGAGAAGCGGGGCTGACGCAACAGTTCTCGCACCGCGCGGCCTCGCTCTACCGCCTGACGCGTGGCGGGATCGACGTCGAGCCCCACGCGAGTCAGTGACTCCAAGGTCTCGAAGCGCGACATCGTGATACGCAGGTTCCGCGCAGCGGAGCGGAGTACCTTGGATTGAGCCGCACCGCCGACGCGAGAGACGCTGCGGCCGATGTCCACCGCGGGGCGCTGGTTCTTCTCGAACATCGGAGCGTCGAGGTAGAGCTGTCCGTCGGTGATCGAGATCAGGTTGGTGGGGATGTAAGAAGAGATATCGCTGTCCGTGGTCTCGACGATCGGCAGGGTAGTGATCGAGCCTCCGCCGGAGCTCTTCGCCATCGCCGTGGAGCGCTCCAACAGCTGTGCGTGGACGTAGAAGATGTCTCCAGGAAACGCTTCACGCCCGGCAGGTCTACCAAGGAGCAGCGCGAGCTCGCGATACGCATCGGCGTGCTTCGTCAGGTCGTCGAGCACGACGAGCACGTCCCGACCTCGATCGCGAAAGAACTCGGCGACGCTCATCCCGGCGTACGGCGCGAGATACTGTAGACCTGGAGTGTCGCTGGCCTCGGCCGCGATCAGGATCACGTGACTCAGCGCAGCTTGCGCATCCAGCGCTTCTCGGATCCCCATCACGCGTGACACGGGCTGACCGATGGTCACGTAGACGCACAGCACGCCCGTCGTGCGCTGAGCGGCGACCAGGTCCAGCGCCAGCGCGGTCTTGCCGACGTTTCGATCACCGACGATCAGCTGGCGCTGACCGCGCCCGATGGGGATGGCCGAGTCGATCACCATCACGCCGGTGTGCAGCGGCTCGGTCACGGGCGCCCGCTGACTCAGGCTCGGCGCCTCGGCGAAGACTGGCGCTGGCCGACCACCCGGCGCGCTGCGCCCATCGAGTGCTCGGCCCAGCGGGTCCACGACGCGCCCCAGAAGGTCGGAGCCGACGGGGATCGAGGGCAGGCGACCGAGGCCGCGGACACCATCACCGACGCGGACGGCATCGGCGCCCGACAGCAGCACCACACCTGCAGACTCGATCCCCAGCTCGTAGGCCATCCCGACTCCACCTGAGTCCAGTGCCACCAGCTCGTCGGCGCCGACGTCCATGAGTCCGCTGACCTGCGCGACCCCATCGGCGACCCGCGAAACGGTGCCGTGAGGAATCAGAGCTGGAGTCAGGTCGAGAGTGACCCCAGCCAGCCGCTCGGCGAGCGTCCGTTCAGGCACTTGCTCCATCTCCCAGCTTGGGGGTGAGAGAGAGCTTCAAGGCCTCCGCAGCCTGCCGTGCCAGTGCCGCCGCCGTCGCGTCGACCTGACCTCCACGGGTCGTGACACGCACGCCGGCGCCCAGCTCGGGAACCACGCGTTCCTGGACGGCGCCGAGCAAGGCGGCGAGTGCTTGCTTGCTCTTGGGAGTCAAGGGACGGGCGGTCTCGATCGACAGCGGTTCACGACCGCGACTGCCCAGCCGCTCGAGCTCGGGGATGGCTCTGAGCACCAGCGCCTCATCCAGCGCGGGACCCTCGATCGCCTCGAGCAGATCGCGCACCGCGCCCGCTGCGATGCGACCCACCAGCTCGGCGCTCTCGATGGCGCTGGATTCCCGTGCTGCCTGCAGCTCGGCCACGAGCGCTCGGCGTTCCTTCTCGATGTCTGCACGGGCGTCCGCGAGCAGCTTGCTCGCGTCCTTCTTCGACGCCTCCAGCAGCTCGCGCTCTCGGTCCTCTGCTTCGCTGTGCAGCCGCTGGGCGAGTTCCTCCGCAGCAGCCTTCGTCGCGAGGGCATCTGCCCGTGCCTTCTCGGCCTCGGCCTGCTCGGCGCTGCGACGCTCGCGCTCCGAATCCAGCGCTCTGCGGGCGGGCTTGAACAGCACCCAGCCGAGCCCGCCCGCCAGCAACAGCAGGTTCACGAGCTCGAAGAGGAAGTTGGCCAGGCTCGGCGACAAATTCAGACTCCGCCGATGAAGGGGTTCGCGAACAACAGCACGAGCGCGATCACCAGGCAGAAGATCGCGGTGGACTCCACCATCGCCAGCGCGACGAACTGGTTCCGCGTGATCGCACCTGCTTCGTCTGGCTGGCGAGCGAGGGCGTCCATGGACGCCGCGCCGATTCGGCTCTCGCCGAGCGCAGCGCCGAGCGCGCCGATCGCCATGGTGATCCCTGCGGTTACAATCGAACCCAGGGCGAGGATCGTATGGTCGGTCATGACTAGTCGCTTTCTCCCAGTCGCATGGCGGCGCCGATGTAGACACCCGCCAGGATGGTGAAGATGTACGCCTGCAAGAGGCCGATGAGCAGATCGAGGGCCATCAGCGGGACGGGAACCAGGACCCCAGCGAGCGCCACGATCAGCGCCACCACGAGGTGCCCGCTCATCATGTTGCCAAAGAGGCGTAGCGCGAGCGCGAGGGTGCGCGAGAGCTCGCTGATCACATGCAGCGGAAACAGCAGGGGATTCGGCTGAAGATAGTGCTTGAGGTAGCCGAACAGCCCTCGGGAGCGCACCCCCGCGATCGGCACGGCGAGGAACACGAGCGCCGCCAGGGCCGCTGCCGCGGGGAGATTGGCCGTGGGGGCCGAGATGCCTGGCAGCTGCCCGACGAGCGTCGCTCCTGCGATGAACGAGAACAGAGCGCCCAGGAACGCCTGCAGCACCGGCGTGTCGTGTCCGGTCGCTTGTTGGGTCAGGTCACGCAGGAAGCCGATGGCCAGGCGACCGGCGGCTGCCAGTCGAGTCTGCGGTCGGCTTGCTACCGCCCGCGCCACGGCGCGGCCGAGCGCCAGCAACGCGCCGCTGGTGAGCGCGCTGGTGAGCATGGTGCGGGTCAGCGGCACTGGACCCAGCCACACGAGCACGTGCTCGCCGAAGATCTCGGTCACTGGAGCCTCCGAAAGACCCAGAGCCCGACGATCAAGAAACCGGCTGCCCATCCCGACGCGCATGCCAGGACGTGGCCATGTTTTGCCGCGAGGAATAGAACAATGGCCGCCAGTCCCAGCCTGAGCAGGGTTGCCAGCGGGTCGTGGTGCCGGCCCAGCGAGCGGCCGATCGAGCGCGACTGCAGGGCGCCTGCGGTCGCACCAGCCAGTCCAAAGAGCCAGATCAAGGTGCCTCCTTCCAGATCGAGCGAAACGCCATCGCGCTGCCGACCAGCGTGCCCAGGCTGAGCAGGGTCAGGGTCGCGCGGATCCCCGAGCCCCAGCGTAGGTCCAGGTGGCGCCCGAGCAGGGCTCCGCCCGTGCTGAGCAAGACGATCGGCCAACCGACGCTGCCGATCACCGAGAGCCGTTGCCAGATCTGAGACGAAGACGAGCGTCGCGCGAAGCGTTCGAGATCGCGCTTCGTGCGCTCCCGGGTGCGCTCGAGGTGTTGCTGGTCAGCCATGACCGCGGCGACCCTTCCCGGTCAACGGCGCACGTAGCTCCCGGACGATGCGCTGTTCGAGCTCCGCGAGCCGGCGCCGCGCGGCGAGGTCCCCGGTGGGCCGCGCGAGCGCCTCGTCCAGCGCGCTGAGTACCGTCGCCGGCTCGTCTCCCAGGACGGCATATGGGGTGTAAAGCTTCGCCACGCTCGACGCGACATCCAGCAGGCCACCCGCGGTCGCGCAGAAACGCACTCCCTCCGAGCTGTGCAGGAGCACCAACCCGGGGACGAGCGCGAGCAAGCTAGCTTCCATCCTGGGGCGCACTCCGGCCTGCCCGGTCTCGGTCGGTACGCGCAGGGCAATCAGTGTGAGCGACGCCACCCGCTCGACCGGCGTTCGAATTTCCAGAGAGAAATCAGGCACGGGCTTCCTCCAGGGCACCGATCATGAAGAACGCCGTGTCGGGCCAAGCGTCGCAGCCACCGTCGAGGATGCGGGCCACACCCTCCAACGTGTCCCGCATGGCAACGCGTCTGCCCGGTGTCCCTGTGAAGCTCTCGGTGACCGCGAAGGGCTGGGTCAGGAAATTGCGCAGTCTCTGCGCTCGGCCGACCAGGAGTCGATCCTCACTGGACAGCTCATCAATCCCCAGCATGGAGATGATGTCGCGCAGCTCCTCGTAGCGTCCAAGCAGGCGTCGCGCCTCCTCCGCCACCTCGTAGTGCCGCTCGCCCACCAGCGCCGCGTCGAGGCCTTTCGAGGTGGAAGTCAGCGGATCCACGGCGGGGTACAGACCTTCTGCCGCCACGTCGCGGGAGAGCACCAGCGCGCTGTCGATGTGCCAGAAGGCGTGGGTCACCGCCGGGTCGCCGTAGTCGTCCGCGGGCACGTACACGGCCTGCACGGAGATCATGCCACCTCGCTTCGTCGCGGTGATCCGCTCTTCGATCGCCGCGATGTCTGCCGCCAGCGTCGGCTGGTAGCCGACGCGAGAGGGCAGCCTGCCCAGCAGGCCGCTGACCTCCATGCCGGCCTGCACGTGACGATACAGGTTGTCCACGACGAACATCACGTCGAGGCCCAGGTCGTCGCGAAAGTACTCCGAGATGGTGAGCGCGGCCTCGCCCACCAGCAGGCGGGCCCCGGGGGTCTCCTTCATCTGTCCGAAGATCAACGCGGTGCGGTCCAGGACTCCGCTCTGCTTCATCTCTTGCCACAGCTCGAGCCCCTCGCGGGAGCGCTCGCCGATCCCGGCAAACACCGCCACGCCCTTGAAGTCGGAGACGGCGTTGTGGATGAACTCGGTCAGCACGACCGTCTTGCCCACGCCGGCGCCACCAAACACCGCAGCGCGGCCTCCACGCAGGAATGGACAGAATAGATCGATCACCTTGATTCCGGTCTCGTAGACCTCGCTCCAGGGTCGACGCTCCCACGCCGGTGGCGGCGGACGTTTGAGCGGAAGCCGCGCTTCCGCCTGGATCGGCGGTCCCTCGTCCAGCGGTTCCCCTCGCAGATCCACCACGCGTCCGAGCAACCCGCGGCCGACGCCGATGCTGAGCGGCTGACCATCGCTCGTCATCCGGGTGCCGAGCTTCATGCCGCGCGTCGAGTCGGTCGAGATGGCGCGCACTCTGGCGCCGCCGAGGTGCGCCTGCACCAGGGCAGTCGCCGCTGGATCACTGCTGAACAACGCAGCGCCAAGCACTGGGAGCGGCCCGTCCACGTCGATCTCGAGCACGGTGCCTCGGATCGCGACCACGCGCCCCCGGATCGCGAAGGACGCTGCGGGACTCGCTCCCGCGTTGGGCAGTACTCCCGACGGCACACGCGCGTTCGAGCAAGCTGTGTACCAGTCTGATCCCAGCCACCTGGGTCTAGATCGCTGATTCCAAAGGGGAAATCCAGCAAGCGCCAGCGTCGCTCGACTGGGCCGTCCAGGGCGACGCCGCAGAGTCTGCGAGTCGCCCTGCCGGCCCCGCAAACCCTGCGCGGTCGAGCCAGGCACTTGGTCGTGGCTGGACCTACGGGCGGAGGGGAAGACCGCCCGGCGCCCGCGTACAAGTGACTCATGCGGCTATTCGCTGGGTTGGGCCTGATCACTCTCGGCTTGCTGAGTCTGCCTGTCGCTTGTTCCAGCGGCGACAGTGGCGGGATCAGCGGCCAGGAGTTCGCGGCGCGCTACTGCGCGCTGTTCCAGCCTTGTTGCGATCAGGCAGGGATCCCCGGCGATCAAACGGGATGCAAGCAGCTGTTTGGCTTCGTCGGCGCCAGCAACTCGAGCGTCGCCGCCGACTGCATCGGTGAGTACGAAGAGCTCGCGAAGGCGCCGGACTGGTGCGACACCTTCTCGACTTTGCCCGAACCGGAGAGCTGCAAGTCCGCGTTTGCACAGGGGGGCGGCGGCAACGGGACCAAGCCGCCAGGGGCCGAGTGCAGCTCCGACGACGAGTGCTCGGCGGGCGCGAACGGTGAAGCGAGCTGCAGCTACGATTTCGACACGGAGAAGGAGTACTGCGAGCGACGCAACTTCGTGGCAGTCGGCGAGCCTTGCGTGGGGACGCGCGACGCCGGGCTCACCGTGTTCGATGCTGACACCAGTGGTCAGTACGAGCTCTCGATCTGCAATCGCGAAGACGGTCTCTACTGCGACAGCGGCGTTTGCGCCCAGCTCATCGCCCTCGGCGGGGAGTGCACCGATTACCTCTCGTGCGAAGGTGACGACACCTACTGTCAAACCACCTGCAAGCAGAAGGTCGCGCCGGGGGGCAGCTGTGTCGATGGACCGAGCGCGTGCGATGAGGGTGGCTACTGCGACACCTATGGCACCCAGACGTGTCTCGAGCGCAAGCCCAACGGCACCGCGTGCGACTCGAACGAAGAGTGCCAGAGCAGGTACTGTGACGTCGACGTGTGCGACGACAACCCCGGCTTGGGTGGTCTTTCGTTGCTGCTGCTCTGTCAGTGAAGCTGGGCCGTCACGAGCGAGCGCGCCGGCGGGTCATGGGGCGCGAGCGGACCATTGTTGCTCTAGTGGGACAGTGTCTCCAGAATCCGCCCACTAATCAGACTGGGGCAACAGTCATATGCTCCTCCCAACTCGTTCAGGAGGAAATAGCCCATGACTCTCAAGACTTGGAACATCGACACCAGCCACTCTTCGATCTCCTTCGCCGTTCGCCACATGGTCTTCGCCAAGGTTCGCGGACGCTTCTCCAGCTGGCGTGGCGAGCTGCACCTCGACACCGCGGATCTCACCCGCAGTGAGGTGGAGGTGAGTATCGATGCCACGAGCATCGATACTGGCGTCGCCGACCGCGACAATCACCTGCGGTCCCCCGATTTCCTCGACGCGGAGCAGTTCCCGGAGCTGAGCTTCAAGAGCACTCGCATCGAGGGCGCCGGTGACCGCACCTTCCGTCTCCACGGGGAATTGACCATTCACGGTGCTTCCAGGCCGGTGAGCCTGGAGGTGGAGTACGGCGGCCAGGCGAAGGACCCCTGGGGGAATCAGCGCGTCGCGTTCGCCGCGACGACTGCGATCGACCGTCGCGACTTCGGGCTCAGCTGGAACCAGGTGCTCGAAGCGGGCGGCGTCCTCGTGGGCGAGAAGATCGAGATCGAGCTGGAGATCCAGGCCGTCGCTGCTGCGGCCAGCCAAGCCGCGCAGTGACCGGCCTTTGGTTGGAGCGCCGTTCGGCATATCCTGGACCCCATGGCGAGACAGATGGGAGGTCTCTGGATCGCGTGGACGGCGCTAGCGCTCACCGCGTGCACCAAGTCCCAGGAGAGTGAGCCTGCGGGCCAAGAGATCGCGGTGCAGGAGGCGTCGCCAGCGCTCCCAGCCTCGAGTCCGCGCCCGGTGGCGTCCCCGAAGCCTGGGGTGGAGCCACGAGAGATCGACGGCGACTCACCCCTGAGCGAAGGACTCGTGAGCTTCGAGGGGATGATCCGGGGCACCAAGGGAGGCTTCGATGTGCGAGGGGTGATCTTCGACTTCGATGAGCTGCGGGGAGCGTTGCCGGAGGGAGATCGAGCGCGGAGGAACGACGAGCTCCTGGGGGCCAGGCTGCGCATCACAGCCGAGCTGCGTGCTCACCACGCCGAGCCGCTGAAGCCAGGCGAACCTCAGCTCCAGATGCGCAGCGGAGATTGGTTCTCCGCGGCGCGCATCCTGTCCGTCGAGGTCGCGGAGCCAGCGGTGATGATCGAGGGTGTCGTTGGGCGCTCGAAGGGTCTGTTTACCGTGGGGAAGCATATGGTGAGTCGCGACGACCTCGATTGGTCGCTCGCGGGCGCGGAAGTCGTGGGCAAGAAGGTGCGCCTCTGGGGGCAGCCTCGGACGTACGTCTGCCCCCCCCAGGCGCAGTGCCTGATCAGCGGGGAGATCCCCATGTTCGACGTCGCCCGCGCCGAGCTGCCGTGACCTCTGGGTCGATGAGGACCTCAGCGCTGGGCCCAGTGGTGCCCCCAGCAGGCTGCTGAATGACTGCGTCTTCAACACCCTGCTTGGTGGGGACCCTCGCGCAGATGGCGGTATACGGCGCGACCTGGCCGGACCTTCCCCCGTGCGAGTGATCGTCGCTCCAGCCTGCAACCATCGTTGCCGCACGGTTACGCTGTTACTGCGTAACACGTGGCCTTGGTTGAGCGACCGGACCGCGGAAATCACGAGGCTTTCACGGCACCGGGTCTTGGTACGTCGAGTGCACCAGGGGGCGGCATGTTCAAACACTTGATTGCGCTTTCTCTGGGATTGACCTTCGTGGGCCTGGCGTCCGGATGTAGCTCCGACGACGGCGGTGGTGGGGGCAGCAGCACTGGCGTGGATCCGCTGGTCCAAGCGGCTTGCGACAAGCAGACCGCGGACTGCGGTGAGGACGATGAGTGCATGACTGACGTGGGGGAGAACAACGCCCTTGCCGAGATCGTCGGTTGCGCCACGGAGTACGACGCGGTGCTCAAATGCATGGCAGAGGCTCAGTGGCAGTGCACGGGAACCGAGACATGGGGCGGCGTCGCTGCCTGCGATGATCAGCAGTGGGACTACCGAGGCTGTCAACCCGGCTACGGATTCACCGGGACCGGCACGGAGTGCGACGCTTCGATCGACTTCGCGGATGGCAAAGTGGGTGCAGCTTGTAGCGGAAGCGGAAGCAGCTGCTCATGCACCATGGGGCCCAAGCAGGGCACCCAGTTCAGCGTTTCCGAGTGCGACACTGCGCCGCTGCTCGAGGGCATCGCCGATCACTGCCGCTGAGCTGCGTTCACGGGATGGGGACGCGCCGCGATTCAGAACGCGGCGCGGTACCCCAGGGTGCTGGCGATGGACTCCGTGGGTCTGGCGGTGTCGGCGTTCTGTACCAGATCCTCGAGGTACGTGTAGATGGTCGACGCCTGGTAGTAGAGGCCGATACGCTCGAAGAAGCCGCTCGCCGGGACCCAGTCGACCTCGACCCCGAGGTAGCCGAGCGTGTGCAGCGCGGTCGGCGGGTAGTAGCCGCTGGCGTAGCGGTCCGGGTAGCTCAGCTCGAACTCGCTGCCCGGGGCGTAGAGCGCGCCTATCCCCACCTCGAGCGGGATGATGCGTATCATTCCCGCGCGGATCTCGAAGGGCCTGGCGGAGAGCTCGAGGGACAGCGTGCTCACCCCCGAGTCGTTGACCGCGTTGGGCGAGTAGCCATACAGCAAACCGACGTTCAGCACGTCGTCGAACGCGGCGTAGCCAAGCCCCGCGGTATAGCGCCCGCGCAGGCCCCCGGTCTGCACCTTGGCGAAGTCTGGCACGTACCAGCCGAGGCGGTCGGTGTCTCTCGGGGGAGTGACCTCGGGCTCGGGGGGGAGGAGATACGTCTGGCCGTGGTCGCCGCCCGTGGACTGCGCCGTCTCCGGCTCCAGAGGCTGCGCCAGCGCAAGATTGCCGACGAGCATTACCGTGAGGAAGCTAGCTGCTCCAAGGCGAACTGCGAGACTCATTGCGTCGCCTCCTCGGGACCAATCGCGGTGCAGTCGTCCTCGACGCACTTCTCGAACTCGAGTCGCTCCCCGTAGTCGAAGACGCTCACGACGGTGTAGGTGAAGACCTTCTGAAAGGTGCCGCACTGGAGCACCGTCGAGGTTTGGTAGCGCTGGAGCTGATAGTCTCGAAGGTGACCATGCACCACCAGCGCTACGGGGTTGTTAGACAGTAGCTCGGCGTAGAGCGCCTTGGCTTGCTCCGAGTTCTCGCCGTCAGGACTCGTGACGTCCTGATGGGTCAACCAGATGGCACGCTCGTTCGCTGCGAGATCTGCGTGCTCTGCGCGTAGCCATTCCGAATCGGGCGCTGCCCCGGGGAATTCCAGAGCGTTCGAGTTGAAGGCGATGAACTTCAGCTTTCCGTACCGAAAGGAGAAATCGCGGGGACCGTAGAGCTCATCGTAGAGTGCCGGGCCGGTCGCGATGGCGTCGTGGTTGCCGATCACCGCGATGTAGGGCACATCGAGTTCACGCAGAATGCGGTGGGCTCGCTCGAACTCAGCGTTCAGCGAGAGATCCGTCAGATCGCCTGCGTGGAGCACGAAGCGGATGTCGCTGCGTCGATTGATCGCGGCCACTGCCCGCTCCGTTTCGTCATACGCATCGTGGGTGTCCCCGATGGCGACGAACTTGAAATTGGGCGTAGCGGGCTCCCGGCGGATGCGCTCGATGGCGCGGGCGTTGACGTCGCCTTCGACGTCCAGATCATCGTCGAAGGGGGTTGCTGTCAGACATGCCGTGGAGAGGAGCGCGGCGGCCAGCGGCAGGAGGGAAGGCATGATTTGCATACCCCGCAGGAGACAGCAGATCGCGTGCCAGCCATTACCTGGGAAAAAGGGCGGCGGTTCTGCCTGAACCGCGGGTCATTTCGCCCCCTTGTCCGGGGCGCGGGGCGCATCGACACGGCTCCCTCACCCCCAACCAGACCCCACGCATGCCGCCAGTACGGGCCTCGCGATCGAACGTCGCAGGATTCCGCAGAGAAACGATGGTGTGGGATCGCAGGTCGTGGAAGCCACCGGGAGGCGGCTCGAGTCGAGCCGTGCGATGCTGGCGGCACGGATATTGCTGTGTTTGCCGACAGAGTCTCGGAAAACCCGAGGAGGAACCATGCAGCGCCAAACGTTGGTTGCATCCATTCGCGAGTCCGTGGAAAACCGCAGGATGCAAGCAGAGTCAGCCCAAGCAAAGAGCGACGATCAGCCTGAGCTGACGAGCACCACACCACCTCACAACGCCTTCGAGCGCTTCGCGAAGAAGCTCGGGAAGACCTACATCGATCGACTCGGACACCTGAGCAGCAAGGCCATCCGCACGCTCGACCACATCCCGAAGCGCATGCACATCGTCGCCAACCAGACCCAGCTGGTGATCGAGCTGATCGACGACTTTGCCACGGGGAATTATCGGGACGTGCCGTGGCCCGTGGTGGCGCTGCTGACCGGTGCGGTGCTCTACTCCGTCAGTCCCGCGGACGTCGTCCCCGACGCGATCCCGATCGTGGGCGCGATGGACGACATCCTGGTCGTGGCGGTGGCGACGCGTGTCGCCAAGAACTCGCTAAAGAAATACGCCCGGAGCAAGGGCTACAAGGTGGAGGACTACTTCGAGAGCTGATCCTCCTGCGGTCCACATCAGCCAAGTCGAGCGCAGGGCCAGGTGAAGCGGAAGGTTGCGCCGTGCGTGCCATCGGAGTCCACCCAGGCGCGGCCGCCTTGACGCTCCGTGAGCTTGCGCACCACCGCGAGTCCGATGCCGGTGCCTGAAGTCCGCGCGCCGTGCGCAGTGTGGAAGAGCTGCCAGATCGCTTCCTGGGAAGCCAAGGGGATCCCCTGCCCGTTGTTGCGCACGAAATACTCGACTTCGCTGCCGCGAGCCTCGCTGCCGATCACGACTTGCGGTTCCTTGGGGCAAGCATGACGGATTGCGTTGCTGATCAGGTTCAGCAGCACCTGCTCGAAGGGGGTGCGTTCGGTCAGCAGCCGGAGCAAGGGACACACCGCGACCTCGGGGCGCTTCGTGGGGGCCAGCAGGTCGAGCACTTCATCCACGAGGCTGCGCACGCTCAGCACTTGAAGTGGATCTTCGGTCCTTCCCACGCAACTGTAGCTCAGCACCCCGTCGATCAGCTGCTCGAGGCGTTCGACGCGTTCTCGCATCGCGCCGAGCTGCGCTCGTGTCTCGCTGCCGGCGATCTCCCCGAGATCCTCCGTCAGCCACCCGGAGATCCGGGCGAGCCCCCGCAGCGGCGCCTTCAGGTCGTGACTCACCACGTAGGCGAACTGATCCAGCTCTCGGTTCGACGCAGCGAGGCGACGGATGGCCTCGTGAGACTGGCTGACGAGCACCGCGTGCTGGAGCGCGACCGCCATGTGCGGCGCGAACTCGAGCGCAATGTCCTCAGCGGATCGTCCGAGGGCTGCCCGCCGCGCGTGGCCAAACAGCAGGCCACCGCTCACCTCACCAGCCGAGACGACCGGCACGATCAGACAGCTCACGAAGGGGAGCTCGGGGGGGTGAGGCGCGTCGTTCAGCGCCGGGACCTCCGCGACGTCGCTGATTCGCGCGCACGCGCCGCGCGCCAACGCCTCGCTCACGAGAGCCATCACGCCGCGAGGAAAGGCGACGCTGGGCGCATGATCCGGGCCGCTCAGTCCCACGAGCCGGACGCTGCGGTCCTGCACGTGCCTGTGGAAGCAAGCGCCCAGCTCCGCGCCAACCAGTCGCGTTGCCAGATCCAAGCTCGACTGCACCAAGCGGTCACCGCTCAGCTCCGCCGGAAGCGCGCTGATTCGACCGTCCATTCGTGACGCAAGTGCTCCCATGCTCAACACCTCGCCGAGGGCTCTCGTTCTCCGCGCCACCGCGGCGCTTCCCTCATAACCATTTGATGGGGAGGGGCGGGGGTCAAGCTCGAGCGCCCACCATAATTTCCCTATGGTTTTTGTGGCCGGGTCTTTGTGCCACGGCATGGTCGGTCGGGCCTCGCGAACCCGCGCGTTTCAGTGGAATCGTGCGGTCCACGAGGCGAGGCGGTCCGGCGTCGCAATCCGACGAGGATGTCGGCACACGCCATGCTTCTGCCGCCGCATCTCGCCGCTGAATCCGGCGCTCCGCGGTTTGGGCAGCGGTCGCGCCACGCCTACCCCCAGCGCACGGAATAGATCGGCGGAAGGTTGCTCGACGCACAGGCCCACGTTTCCCCGCGGTCTTCGCTGACGTAGAGGTTTCCGGTCGTGCTACCGAAGGCGACGCAGTCGCCGACGCTGCTCAGGGCGTGACGGTAGACCACGTCATACGCGTGCTCCTGGGGGAGCCCGTCGCGCAGCTGCTGCCAGGTTTCGCCGCCGTCGCTGGTGCGCGCGACGAACAGGCTCCCCTCGATCGTGGTGCGGTGCTGGTCGCTCTTTCCTGGAACGAGCCAGGCGGTCTTGCCGTCGTGCTCGTCGACGGCGACCGGGAAGCCGAAGTGCACGCCCTGATCCGGCGCGCTGACCTTCTTCCAGGTTGCGGCGCCGTCGGCGCTGTAGAACACGCCGCAGTGGTTCTGCATCCAGACGTGCTCTGGCTGGCTCTCGCAGAGCTCGACGTAGTGAGGGTCGTGACCCCACTCGGCGCCGGGATCTGGGAGGTAGTCCATCAGCAGGCCCTTGTTGCGGCTCTGCCAGGTCTTCCCGCCGTCCAGACTCTCGAGCACACCGGCGGTGGAGATGGCGACCAGCAGCCGCTTCGGATCGCTTGGGTGGGTCA
>JAGQIY010000915.1 GCA_020430865.1 Myxococcales bacterium | reverse complement strand
TCGCGAGCATCTCGTTGGTGGTCCGTGCTTCGAATACCAAGCGTCCCGAAAGTAGGTTGAACAGAATCGCGCCAACCGCCCACAGGTCGGTTCGTGCGTCGACGTCTTCCCAGCGCCCGCGGGCTTGCTCAGGCGCCATGAAGGCCGGTGTACCCATGGTGGATCCAGTCTGGGTCGCGGTGGACTTCTCATTGTTCTCTCGCAGGCGCGCGATACCGAAATCGAGCACCTTCAGCACACCAGCGCGCGTCAGGAACAGGTTCTCCGGCTTTAGATCCCGATGCACGATGCCCTTGGCGTGAGCTGCGATCAGCACGTCGAGCAGCTGATCTGCGACAGGCAGCACCTCCGACACCGGCAGCCGACCCCCTTTGCGCTCCGCTCGGCTCTCGAGGGTCTCGCCCTCGAGCAGCTCCATCACCAGGAAGGCCGCGCCGTCCTCCGTGACATCGTCGTCGTCCACGCGCACGGCGCCCGGGTGGTCCACCGTGTTGGCGACGTAGCCTTCCCTGAGGAAACGCTGCCGGATCGTCGGCTCATGAGAGAGCTCCGGGTGCAGGAGCTTTACGGCGCCGCGCTTCTTGTTTCGATGCGTCGCCGCGTAGACCGCGGCCATGCCGCCCACGCCTAGCAGCGACTCGAGCGTCCACTTCTCATTGAGCACGCTACCCACGCGTGCCTGAGCTCGCTGCACCAGGGAGTCCACGTTCTCAGCCATTTCGAATGGACCCTAGCATCCAGCTCATGGACGTTCGAACTCCGCCCTCACCAGGTATGAAACAGGCTGAGTGCGCTGCCTGTTGGTGTGAAACCGGCTCGGAACCCCGTCTTCGGTCCTTCCTTCTCGCCGCTCAGCAGGAAGTAGGCGCCTGCTCCGATCCCAAGCGCACCAACAACCCAGCCAATCGTACTGATGGTGGCCAAGGAGCTGCCTGATGACGCGGCGTCCGCGCCTGCCGCGGAGCAGAAGCCGTTGGAATCGCACTCGTCATCCACCGTCGACTGCTTGCCGAGCGCCATCAGCCCAGTGACAGATCCGATCACGACACCGGCCACACCGATGCCACCGAACACGAGACCCAGCGTTTGCTTCCCTGAGGAACTGTCGTCAGTGGCGCTACCACTGCCCTCATCACTTGTTGTTTCAGCGCCGAGCACGTCGAGCGTCTTCGATTCCCCTTCGACGACGAACACCTGGAACGATGTTGGTGCTTTTCCAGGCAGGGTCACGACGACTTCGTGTTCGCCGGGGTCCACAGGCAAGGGAGTGCCAAGGCTCGCGGTGCCCAGGTCGATACCATCCCGGGTGACCTGGATGCCGTCGGGTGGAGGTGTTCCTGCGTCGATGGTCAGTCGAGGCAAGCGAGGCTTCAGCTTCGCTGCGCGATCTCTCGCAACGGGAATGCGATCGTCTCCAGCAGGCAACTGGTCCTCTACCGCACGGAAAAGCTCCCAGGCGGTGGCCAGCTTCCCGCGCTTCTCTTCGCAGTTCGCAAGGTTGAGCACGGTCCCAGGCGCCGGATCGAGACGGTTGCTCTCGCGAAACTTCTCGCAGGCCTCGTCGTATTCACCGAGATCCATCGCTGACCGAGCCTGGTCGAACAGAGCCTCAGCCGCCGCAGAGCTTCCCTGTGCAAAGGAGGAGGCGGGGGTGAGGCCGCCGATGAAGCACCCGAGCACCCCTGCGGCAATTCGTCTGCGCATGCGGCCGACACTACAGCAAAACGGGGCGCGCGCGGAAGCGTGACGCTCGAGTCACGTTCAGCGCGCCGGCCACCATGGGTCGACCGCGAGGATCCGCGCGAGATCGTTCGCGTTTGCTCGAGGAGACTGGCGCTCCGCGCTGGCGTCCCCCATCATCCGCTGATGGCCATCCTGCACATCCGACGGAGTCGTTCCACGTCCACGACGACTTCGCCGGAGAAACAGCCAGGAGCCCAGACCGGCCGCTTCGCGGTCAAGCTCCCCTTGAAGATGAGCCAGCCGATCGGGCTGGGCGACGCGGTGAAGCGCGCGACCACCGCCCTGGGGATCAAGCCATGCGGGGGCTGCCAGAGGCGAGCCGCGGCCCTGAATCGACTCATCACTCTGAAGTCGCGATAGGTGCAACTCGCCCCCGCTGCCGACACTCCGTGCAGCAGTGACCTCAAAACTTGCCGCACGGCAAAAAACACTCTGCAACGTGCCGGTAACACTACGCGCACACCCGTGTTTACCAAAGGGACGCGAGGCAGAGTACTCGGCTCGCCCAAATCCGTGCGGACTTGAGACGCTCGGCACTTGACGCGTGAGCAGCCCCCGGGGGTTAGGACGCAGGAGACTCCGAGGTTGCAGGAACCTCGAAGGTCGCACCCGGCGATAGACCACGCGAACTGACCTAGGGACACCCCCAACACCCTGCCAGGCTGAGCCCGTGCGGAAACACGTTTACTCGCGATTTGTTTCGAGAAAGAAATGTTTCAACGAACGTGAGCGCTTTCCACCTTGCAACTTGCGCTCGGTGCCACTAGTCAATGCTCGGCCGTACATCGGTTCACTAGGGAAATGAATCGGGGCACTGGAATGAAGCCTCGAGCCAAGCGTTTGGGGACTCGGGTGTCAGTGCTACTCGATACCCCTGAGGGATGGGGCATGCCTTGGTGTGCGTGCCCGTGGAGATCAGCGCGCGTGTGTGTGCCAGCGGGATTGATGCCGCGCGGCAGCGCTTCTTTGCTGCCGTTCCAGACGGATTTGTCTGCGTTGATAGGAACTCGCTGTGTCTGAAACCGTGATTCGCCACGCAAACTACGGGTTGGAGCTGACCGATCGGCTTACCGGTGTTTCGCTGCTTGGAGGCAGTGCGGTCGCGGTGGAGAGCGCTGCGGGTGATCCCGTACCCACCTCCTTCAAGGTGAACGCGTCGCGCTGGGTGTTCGAAGACCTGGGAACAAGCGTCACGTTCCATGTGTCGAGCGACTTCTACCTCGAGCGAGATTTGGTTCCGGGCAGCAGCGGGCTTCCTTCGGTGCCCAGCACGAGCTCCCTCGGTGTGCTCGTGCCGATCGAGATGACTCCGAAGGCGAGCTATCCGTTTCCACGTACGCTCACCCGCGCGATTGGTCAGGCGCTGCTCGACTCGAGCTTGGACGTCACCACTCCACCCGTGCCCGGCGCTGCAGTGACCATCACACCGAAACACGACACCTTCGACGGACCGCTGTTCGGCACGTTGACCGATGAGAACGGCCAGTACGCCGCGTGGTTCCTGCCGGATCCCAGTCTGGACCCGCCCTACGCAACCGCGTTCGACGTGTCGATCACCGCAACCGTGGACATCGGCGGAACGCCAACCCTCGTCAGCGGGAGCCTCACGGGTGTTCCTTTGCTGCAACAAGACTTCACCGGAGTTTCCGCGGTCTACCTAAATGTTTGAGCGCCTAGCAGGCTGCTGAAAAACTGCGTTTTCCAGCAGCCTGCGTGCTGATCCGCGCGGATTGAGCACCCCTGCTCTCG
>JAGQIY010000914.1 GCA_020430865.1 Myxococcales bacterium | reverse complement strand
TGGTACGTGGGCCGTCGCTTGGCGCAAGCGCTGGAGAACTTCTACCAAAACGCCCGCTCGCGCTTGGAAGTAAAGATCGTTCACTGATCGTTTGAATGTCGGTACGCCGCGGAACCACGCGTCCGCGACGTGAACCACGAGCGTTCGCCGATTCTGGCGGAACCAGCGGTCCGGTCTGTTGTCGACACGTGCATGACGGGAGCGGCATGAGCGCCAATTCGCCTTGGATTCTGCTTTGCGTCGCAGCCGCATGCGGTCCGATGGAGGTCGCGCCGCAGACGGCGGACGGGCGCAGTCGGCAGGCGAGGTGCCCGGAGCGCGCGCAATCGCGCGTCCAACTAGACACGACGGAGGTGACCGTCGCGGAGTACGAACGATGCGTGACGGCTGGCGCGTGTGCGCCATCCACCAGTCAGTTCCTGGGGGAGGAGCGGATGCGCCCTGCGGCGGCGAGGCGCGACCGCTTCTGCACGGCCGCGGGATCCAACAGCGCGCTGCCGATGAACTGCGTGAGCTTGGCGAGCGCCAGGGCGTATTGCCGCTGGGTAGGGAAACGACTTCCTACCGTCGATGAATGGGAGCGGGCGGCATGCGGGTGCGACGGTCGTCGATATCCCTGGGGCGACGAAGCGCCGAATGCCGGGCTGATCTGCATGTCCGACGTGTGCTCAGTGGGGGAGCACCCCCGAGACGCGCACGGAGGCTTGCTCGACGCGTCCGGAAATGTTGCGGAATGGACCACGACCCCGCATTGCGTCAGCGATTCGTGCGACGGCGCGAGAGTAGTCGTCGGCGGCTCCTCCATTCAGCGCGACCCGAACCAATGGAGGTGCGGCGTGCGAAGTTGGGCCGCGGATGACGTAAGGGCGGCTGGCATCGGGTTCAGGTGTGTGCGCGATGCCCGCGTTGACCTCGCCCAGTCGGATGACTACCCCCAATGACGTGAGCAAAGCGAGCTCCAACCCACGACGCCGGTCAGCTCCTTACCGGACGCCACCCCAAGAGCCGCCGTCGTATGAAGCTCACTGGGCTCGACATCTGCGGTACTGGCTAGCCTTCATCGCAATGTTCTTGATGTTCCCGATCTACATGGGCGTCGTGTTTGCGATAGCCGAACCCAACGAAACCCCAGCGGGAGTAACGTGGGCCACGGTAGCGTTCGTTGCGTACGCCTTGGCCTGGATGGCTACCGGCGTACGAGCGAAACTTGTGCGATGCCCGCGCTGTGGCAAGTGGTTCGGCAGCACTCTGCTTTGGCACAACGATTTCGCCAGCAAGTGTCTTCACTGCGGCTTGCCCAGAGGGGCGCCCACGGATCCCGACTGGCGCATCGAGGGCTAACCTGCGCCAGCAGTTTCGTTGTCCAGCGGCGCCCCAGGGCGCGGCGACGGTCGGCGACACGCTGGAGGTCGGACATGGGTCGAACTTCCCGTCTGGATCGCCAAGTGACTGCCGCGTGGAGAGAAACGCAACTACGCTGGCTAGCGGAGAGTTTCCCCGAGAAGGAACCAAGAGAGCGGTGCAACTCCACAATGTCCGATGAGCGTTCTGGCTACGATGGCGTCGTCCAGGAAGTGAGGGCCGTCTTCGATCCGTTAGCCCAGCGACTTGGCCTCGGCAGACCTGACGTTGTTCGAAGGAACACCGAGTTCTCGCTTCGCTACTTCGGCGAAGACCTCAGTCTGTCCGTTCGAGTAGAGCTCATGGACTTCTTCATCGTTCCGATGGTCTTTTGCGGGGATGTCGAGCCGATCGACCTGGACGACAGCAGAGGTTGCCGAAAGATGCATGTTCACACTGCGCTCGAGAAGCTGGGGGTCTGCGACGGAGGGGAGAGGCAGCAAAGGGCGCAACGTCTCGGAGGCGACTACCGAAACTGCACAGAGATGGCGAAGGTACTCGCGGAGTTGGTGGAGTATGGGTGGGGAGTGCTTCGTGTTCGAGCCGGTGAACTGCTCGTGGTGTGATCGTAGGGCGATTCGGATTCGGTTCGGCCTAGACCGAGGTCTGGGTGTATCTCGTGATCGCAAGCCCGCGAGCACGGACTCGTCCGTTGGCGGCTATCCAACTGAAGCGACTCTCTGGCAGTGAGGCAGCAGAAGATGGCGTGGCGAGAGCTAAGGAAGCGGTACAGATGGTTCCTTGCTTCGGTGTTCATTCACTTTGCGAGCATCATCGCCGCGCTAAGCTGGGCAAGCGAGGAGCCCGTTGCCGTTTGGGCCGTGATGGTGCTCGGGGTTCCGATCGTCCTGTGGCTGGGCGTTCGAGTTAACCGATTTCGCTGCCCGCACTGTGGCGGATACTTCTCGAAACTGACATCGTCACCGTTCATTGTTCCGCGGGGCTGCGTGC
>JAGQIY010000913.1 GCA_020430865.1 Myxococcales bacterium | reverse complement strand
GAGCGGTCGGAGTCGCTCGCGGCGGGAAGTACGCGCCTGCGCCCAACGGCGGTCCGAGCTAGCCGCTGCTCGCGACGTTGCCTGGCATGTACCCCGAGTGGCTGGGCGACCGCGCCTTCACCGAGGTGCACGGCGTGCGCTTTCCCTACGTCGCGGGCGCGATGGCGAACGGCATCGCCAGCGCTCGGCTCGTGATCGCCATGGCGCAGGCTGGCTTTCTCAGCTTCTTCGGCGCCGCGGGGCTCTCACCCTCCCGTGTGGAAGCGGCTCTCGACGAGATCGAGGGAGCGGTCGGACACAGCGATCGCGGCGGCGCGACGTGGGGCGCGAACCTGATCCACTCACCGAACGAACCGGCGATCGAGGAAGCCGTGAGTGAGCTCTACGTACGCCGCGGGGTGCGCCGCGTTTCGGCCGCGGCGTACATGGGACTCACGCCCTACCTCGTGCGCTACGCCGCTCACGGCCTGAGCGAAGACGCCCAGGGTCGCGTGCAACGCAAGAACCACGTCTTCGCCAAGATCTCGCGCCCTGAAGTCGCCAGGCACTTCCTCGAGCCGGCCCCCGACGCGCTGCTCGAGGCGCTGGTGCGCGCTGGCAAGCTGAGCCCCACGGAAGCGCGCCTCGCGGCCCGAGTGCCCGTCGCCGAGGACATCACGGTGGAGTCCGACTCCGGCGGGCACACGGACAATCGCCCGCTTGGAGCACTGCTGCCGACGATCCTCCAGCTGCGGGACGCGATCAGCAGCAAGCACGACTACCCGAGGCCCATCCGTGTCGGCGCCGCGGGCGGCATCGGCACACCCGGCGCGGTTGCCGCCGCGTTCGCTCTCGGCGCGGCCTACGTGCTCACCGGATCGGTGAATCAGGCCGCCGTGGAATCGGGTTTATCGGGTGAGGGCAAGCAAATGCTCGCGCTCGCCGGCATCGCCGACGTCGTGATGGCCCCGGCAGCGGACATGTTCGAGCTGGGCGTCGAGGTCCAGGTACTGCGCCGCGGCAGCCTGTTCGGGGTCCGCGCGAAGAAGCTCTACGAGATCTACAAGAGCCACGAGTCCCTGGAGAGTATCCCCACGGAAGAACGCGCGCGCATCGAACGCGACATCCTGCAGAACAGCTGCGAAGGGGCCTGGGCCCAGACGCGCGAGTTCTGGAGCCGACGCGACCCTGCGGAGGTGACCAAGGCCGAGGCCGACCCGAGGCACAAGATGGCGCTCGTGTTCCGCTCCTACCTGGGGCTGGCGAGCCGCTGGGCGATCGACGGCAACTCCCCGCGCAGGCCCGACTACCAGATCTGGTGTGGTCCGGCGATGGGCGCGTTCAACGCCTGGAGCAAGGGCAGTTTCCTCGAGGATCCAGCGAACCGCGGCGTCGTCCAGATCGCCAAGAACCTGCTCGAGGGGGCGACCAGCGTCAGCCGCGCGCAGCAGCTCAGAACCTACGGCGTCGCCGTACCGCCCGCCGCCTTCGACTTCCGTCCGCGCCCGCTCGCCTGAGACACTGACGGCGCCGCCCACCAACCCTGACCCTTCGAGAAAGCACTCGTGACCAACAAGCATCCTTCTCGCTCCCCCATCGCAGTCGTCGGCGCCAGCGCGCTCTTCCCGGGCTCCATCGACGCCACCGGCTTCTGGCGCGACATCCTGGCGGCGCGCGATCTGCTGAGCGACGTCCCCGCGTCTCACTGGCTGATCGAGGACTACTATGACCCGGACCCCAGCGCACCGGACAAGACCTACGCCAAGCGCGGTGGCTTCCTGAGCGACGTCGATTTCGACGCCATCAGCTGGGGGATCCCGCCGAACCTGGTCCCGGAGACGGACACCTCCCAGCTCCTCGCGCTGATCGTCGCCCAGAAGGTGCTCGAAGATGCTTCCGCGGGGCAGCCTGATTCGCTCGATCGGTCACGCATGTCGGTGATCCTGGGCTGCACGTCGGGGCAAGAGCTGATGGGCTCGATGGTGAGTCGCTTGCAGCGTCCGGTCTGGGTCAAGGCGTTGCGCGAGTCGGGGCTAGCGGAGTCCGAGGTGCAGGCGGTGTGTGATCGCATCGCCTCGAGCTACACGCCGTGGCGGGAGAGCAACTTCCCCGGCTTGCTCGGCAATGTGGTCGCCGGGCGCATCGCCAACCGCCTGAACCTCGGGGGCACGAACTGCGTGACCGACGCGGCCTGCGCCTCGACCCTGAGCGCGCTGGCGATGGCCGTGCACGAGCTCCAGCTCGGCGAGTCGGACTTCGTCATCACCGGCGGGGTCGACACCATGAACGACATCTTCATGTACGTCTGCTTCAGCAAGACGCCTGCGCTGTCCCCGAGCGGCGACTGTCGGCCCTTCTCCGACAAGGCGGACGGCACGATGCTGAGCGAGGGCCTGGGCATGCTCGCGCTGAAGCGCCTCGAAGACGCCGAAGCCGCAGGGGACCGCATCTACGCGGTGATTCACGGTGTGGGCGCTTCTTCCGACGGGCGCGCGAAGAGCGTCTACGCGCCGCGCCCCGAGGGTCAGGCGATGTGCCTGCGCCGCGCCTACGAGCAGGCTGGCTATGGCCCGGAGACGGTGGAGCTCGTCGAGGCCCACGGCACCGGGACCAAGGCGGGAGACGCCGCGGAGTTCGCTGGGCTCTCGCTGGTCTTCGGAGAAACCTCACGGAAAGACCACCAGTGGTGCAGCCTCGGCTCGGTCAAGTCGCAGATCGGCCACGCGAAGTCGGCTGCCGGCGCAGCGGGGCTGTTCAAGGCCGTGATGGCGCTGAATCACCGCGTGTTGCCGCCCACCGCCAAGGTCGAGGCGCCGAACCCGGCGCTGAAGCTCGAGTCGTCTCCCTTCAACCTGACGACCCGCGCGCGACCCTGGGTCAAGAGCCCGCATCACCCGCGCCGCGCCTCGGTCAGCTCCTTTGGCTTTGGCGGCTCGAACTTCCACGTGACGCTGGAAGAGCACGCCTCGAGCGCGCGCCCTGCGCCACGCCTGCGCACGCTACCCACGGAGCTCTACGCGTTCAGCGCCGACTCACCTCTCCAGCTGGTCGAGACCCTGCGGAAGCACGCCGCGTCCCTGGGCGCCGCGTCGACGACCGCCACCAGGCGGCGCGCTGCCGAGTGGCTCGCGTTCCAGAGTAGCTCGGCGTTCGATCCGGCGCAGCTCGCGCGCGTCGCACTGGTCAGCAAGGACGCGGACGGCTTGCAGCACGAGCTCGAGCGGGCCGCGTCCCAGATCGAGAGCGCGCCGGAGCAGAGCTTCTCGACGCCCACGGGAACGCACTACGGGGCTGGCGCCTCCTCGGGAGACCTCGCGTTCTTGTTCCCCGGACAGGGCAGCCAGTACCTCGACATGGGCTCCGAGCTGGCTCAGCACTTCGACGCGGCGATCGGCGCGTGGGACGACGCGGCGAGCGTCGCGGGCGACTGGGACGCTCGGCTCGCCTCCGTGGTGTTTCCAATCACGGCCTTCAGCGAGGCTGAAACGGAGGCCCAGCGCGCGCGCCTGAACGCCACCGAGTGGGCGCAACCGGCCATCGCCTGCGTCTCGCTGTCTCAGCTGGCGTTGCTCACGCAGCTCGGGGTCGAGCCCCAGGAAGTCGCGGGGCACAGCTTTGGCGAGGTGATGGCGCTGCACGCCGCGGGCTGCTTCGACGCCCAGAGCGCGGTCCGCATCGCGCGGCGGCGCGGAGAGCTGATGGCCGCCGCAGCGAAGCACCCGGGCGCGATGCTCGCGCTGGCGACCGACAGCGAGCAGGCCGCCCAGCTCCTCGAGGAGCTGAACGCGACGGACACCCACTCCGCCAGCGTCGTGATCGCGAACCACAACGGCCCGAAGCAGGTGGTGCTGTCGGGGCGCAGCGAGGGCATCGACGCCGCCGAGCGCTTCTTCGAGAGCCGGGGCGTCAGCACCCGACGCCTGCCGGTAGCGACGGCGTTCCACTCCGAGGTGGTGTCGGACGCCAGCGCGGACTTCGCCCGCTTCCTCGAGCAAGTCGAGCTACGCGCGCCGACCCTCGCGGTCTACGCCAACTCCCAGGCAGCCCGTTACCCCCAGGACACGGCGATCCTCCGCCAGTACCTCGCGGAACAGCTCTCCCTGCCCGTGCGCTTCGTCGAGCAGATCGAGGCGATGTACGCGAGCGGCGTGCGCACGTTCGTCGAGGTCGGGCCCGGGGCGGTGCTGAGCGGCCTCGTCTCGAGTATCCTCGCGGAGCGTCCCCATCGTGTGATCTCGCTGGATCGCAAGGGCAAGCATGGGGTGAGCGCGTTCTTCGAGGGCGTCGCGGGGCTCTGCGCAGCCGGCGTCTCCCTGGACCTCACGGCGCTGTGGCGCGGCTTCGCCGCGCCCGTCGACCCCGCGACGCTGGTCGCCCCCAAGCTCGTGATCCCACTGAACGGCAGCAACTACCAGAAGCCGTACCCTCCACCCGGCGGCGCCGCGGCGCTTCCTCCCCCCAACCCCGAACAGGCTGAGACCATGTCCACTCCGACCCAGAGCAACGGTCAGCGCGCTCCCCTCCCGGAGACAGCACCGACCACCCAGCGCGGCGCCCCGAGCGCAGGCGCTCCCGACGCTTCGCCAGCACCCGGCGGCGCCCCTGCGGCGAGCCGCACGCCGGTGCCGCTGGTGCAAGGCAACGCCCAGCCCGCTGCACGAGTCAGCGACGAGTGGGCCCAGGCGTACGCCGAGGTGCAGCGTCAAACCGCGGACGCCCACGCGACCTACCTCAACGCCATGGCGGCTTCTCACATGGCCTTCCTGGACAGCGTCGAGCGCAGCTTCCTGGCGCTCTCCGGCGTCCCCACGGAAATGACCCCACGCGCCACGCAGCGCGTGGAGCTGACGCAGCCCGCGACGCTGGCTCCCGCGCCGTACATCGCGCCCTCACCCCCACCCGCGCAGCAGCCCGCCTGGGCGCCTGAAGTGACGCCGGCGGCTCCTGTCGCTGCGGCGCCCGCTCCGGTTGCAGCGCCTGCTCCGACGGCAGCGCCCGCTCCAGTTGCGGCGCCTGCTCCGACGGCAGCGCCTGCTCCGACGGCGGCGCCTGCTCCGACCGCAGCGGCGCCAGCGATCGACCTGCACGCGCTGCTGCTCGACGTGGTCGCCGACAAGACCGGTTACCCCACGGAGATGCTCAGCGCCGAGATGACCCTCGAGGGAGATCTCGGCATCGACTCCATCAAGCGCGTCGAGATCCTCAGCGGCATGCAGGAGCGCGCGCCCG
>JAGQIY010000912.1 GCA_020430865.1 Myxococcales bacterium | reverse complement strand
TATCAAGCTGTCTTGTGCTCGAAAATCCGTCTTTCGGTAGATGTGCGTGAGCCGGGCGTGCAGGGAGCGCCGTTCACCGAGCAGCAGGCTCTCGTAAGCCGCGTCGCGAACGAGGGCGTGCTTGAATTGCAGCGCCGGCTTGCCTCCCTCGTCCACCTGGCGAAACAGGCTCGATGTCGCGAGCCGCTGCCAATCCTCGTCGAGCTTCGCTCGAGGCGCCCGGCTCAACGCCCGAAGCAGCGGCTTGTCGAACGTCCGACCGATCACGGCTGCCGCTTGTGCCGTGCGGCGGGCCGCGCCAAGCCTTTCGAGGCGCATCGCTATCGTTTGCTGGAGCGTAAGCGGCACCGGCCGAACGCGGTGCAACCTCTCGACCGGAGGGTCTGCAGGGACCGCCGCCGGCAACTCGGCGATCGACTGGGCGAGCTCTTCCATGAACAAGGGGATGCCACCCGAACGCTCCACGATCTCGGCGAGCGTCGCCGCGTCGAGCCCGTTCTCGGCAACGCCGGATACCAGCAGGTGCCCGTCGGCTGCATGAAGTGGGCCGAGCGTCACCGCGGCCATGCCTGCCGTGCCTTCCAATGACTGAACGGGATGCTCGCGGGCGGTCAGCAACAGCAGCGTTGACATGCCGACGTGCAGCTCGAGCATGAATGCCAGCAGCTCGAGCGAGCTCGGGTCGAGCCAGTGGATATCCTCGATCACCAGCAGCCGCGGGCCCTCCGGAGCAGGGCTCAGCAGCAGCCGGGCATAAAGTCGCAAAGCCCGCGCCCGCCTGTCCCTTGCCGACCACATCTGATGATCGGCGCTTTCGGCGCCGCGAACGAGATCCTGCAACAGGTCGTGCGCTTCATCGTGATTCATCCAGCCGATATTGGACCTCGAAGGCGTTCGCGTTACCGACTCCAGATGCGCAACAAATGGATGCAGCGGCGTGTTCGTGTGGAAGGGCAGCGATTGAATGACATCGGCGCCGCTCGAAAGATCGTTGCTCTCGATGAATTCCCGCACGAGTCGTGACTTGCCGATGCCAGGCTCGCCCCGAATGAGCACTGCCTGCCCCTCGCCAACCTCCGCCCGGCGCCAACGGTCAGCCAGCAGCGCCAGCTCGGCCTGTCGGCCGACAAAGGGCGCGACCATGCCGGATGTTCGCGCGTCGAAGCGCGTGGGGCTGTCGATCGCCGAGCCGACAAGGAAGCTCGGGGCGCCGCCGGCGGACGCTGCCCCGACGGGCGCGAGCTGGAATGCGTGACGGACGAGCGCAGCCGTGCCGGCGTCGATCAACAGGCGCCCTGCTTCACCGGACGCGGCCATCCTGCGGGCGCGGCGCAGCGCGTCGCCAGAGACCTCGCCGCCGAAGGACGGGTCGGCAATCACCGTTCCGAACGCGGCAGCAGCCCGCGCGTCCAGCTGTTCGGCAGAGAGAGAGGCCGCACCTTCCAGCATCTCCATTCCCGCTCGTACCGCCCGTTCCGCATCATCGTCGTGGGCCTCGGGCCAACCGAAACAGGCAACCGCCAGTCCGTCCAGACGTGCCGCGACCGTGCCACCGAACCTGGCCGTGATATCGTCGATCAACCGCTGAAACATCTGGAGCGCTTCATGCATGCGCTCCGGGTCCGACGCGTTGGTCGGGTCGACCTCCAGAACGACCACTGCCAGTGCCCTTCGTTCGGCCCAGCCCGGCGCCTTCTCGGACGCCGCAATCGCGCATTGTTGTTCCGGCGAGGCCGGCTCGTGGCCACCAATCTCCCGAAGCAATTCGATTTTGTTGACGACGCCAAGTTTATGATAAATGGAACCAATATGTTTTCGGACCGTTGCCGGGGCGATGTTCAGGGTTCGCGCAATGGCCTTGTAGGTATCACCGCTCGCATACAACTCGGCGACTTCAGCTTCCCGCTCACTCAACTCGCGACGCGGGCTGGCTTCCTGATCAGGCATGAAACGGTCTCCCCGTCCCTTTCGCAGCACGCTAAAGGAACGGCGGCCTCGACGCCAGTCGAACCTGCAGACGGCGACGCCTGGACCCCATGGGCCGTGCCAATGTAGGTCATTTGCGAGGTCAGGATTGGGCCATTTGCACCATGTCGCTCGGTCGGCCGATGGCCGAGAGTCGACGCCGTTGATCAGCGACTCACGTCGTCTATCCCATCAAGGAGCGACCGATGCAGATCACCTTGTCGAGGCAGCCAGTCGAGCGCGTGAATTCCCGGTCGTGCCGGTGCCTGATGATCGATGCCGTGACCGGCGAGCATGCGGCAAGCCGGCACGACACCAGAACCGGCACCGTCACCGCCGGGCTCCTGCTCGACGCACCGGGCTTGCCACAACTGCTCGAGCTCGTTGAGCACGTCCGGCCGTCTCACGAAATTCATCTGGTGTGCCCGGGCCAGCCCGGCCTGATCAGGCTGGGCACGACAGTCATAACACTTCGAATGCTTCGCCTGGACCAACGCGTTCGCGCCAGCTTCATTGCGCTCGGGCATTCGCTCGGCACCGACGCGGCGCTGGTGCTCGGCGGTGCCAATGTCGGCCTCGGCCAGGATGGTCAGGCCTTCCTCGAGGCACTGGCCGATCTCGTGCAAGCCGAGGTTTCGGCGCTCGTGCGCCTTTCACCGCCAGTTTGGCGCTCGGCTCCAGCAGAGCCTTTAAGCAGTCCCGCTGCCTTCTAACCCGGATCATTCATGAGGCGTCAGCGCGGTCATCGGCGGGCCGCGCGTGAGGGTGTCACCAAAGGCGTTGTTCGGAACATCGATGACGGCGTTGGCGGTGGACGGGAGGGTTTCGCTCGCGGGCACATCGCCCGTTGGCTCACGGTGGCAGCGCGAGAGCGCGGCCGGCGAAGCAGGCGAAGCTGACCTTGTGGGGGTAGGTCGACGGCGGCGAGACCTTGATGCGGGTGACGAGT